>NZ_JBKXNW010000008.1:0-16745 GCF_047012705.1 Pseudoruminococcus sp.
GGAGATAACTTATATGCGATAGCCTTTCTTGAAAACAGATCAAGTATTACACAAATGTAGTCGAAGAAAGGAGGATTATGAGCAGAAAATCAGAACCAGTAATTATTGAATCTGTATTTTACAACTACACAGGCACAGACGAGCAATTTAATACTTTTCTGAAAAGTGTAATCAAGGATTATGTTTCGGAAAATAATCTGTTGCCAGATGATGAAAATATTATTGATAAAAAGTCAGCTTAATAGCTGGATATTAGAAACGAGTTGTGATATGTTGTGGTTGCACCGAGGTGATGTGACCACAACATTCAGATGATAAAACGGAGAGGAGAATCAAAATGAAAGTATGGTTGTATTACAGACTGTCAAGAGATGAAGATGCCGAGCTTAACTCGTTGACAAATCAGCGAAATATATTAGTCGAATATGCTAAGGCAAACAATCACGAAATTGTGGGAGAGTCGTATGACGATAATGTTTCGGGAATGCACTTCAATCGAGAGGGCATCAATAAAATCTATGAAGAGGTTGAGAAGAAAAGCTTTGAAACAATCCTTGTAAAGGATATGTCACGGCTCGGCAGACATAAAACTCAGACAGCAATATTCATTGACTACCTAAGGGAAAATGGAATCAATGTAGTTTCTGTAACTGAAAATCTTGACACAGGAAACGAATCGGACGATTTGATTATCGGTTTTAAAGGACTGTTCAATGATATGTATGCCCGTGATATCTCAAAGAAAGTCAGAGCAGGCATGAATCAAAAGTTAAAGGACGGACTTGTCCTGACACCGCCTATGGGGTATTTCAAAGATAAGAATACCAACGAAATAGTCATAGTTGAGGAACACGCAGAAATTGTCCGTAGAATTTTTGATATGTATTTAAGCGGTTACGGATTCAATGCAATAGCGAAAATTCTGAACGAGGAAGGTGTGAAATCTCCTGCATACTATCAGAAAAAACTATTCGGCAAGAATCTCGGCTACAACAAACCCGAGATAGGCAGAAGATACCTATGGGATAACAAAGGTGTCAAGAGAATTCTTGAAAACGAGTTTTACATAGGTACGGTGGTTAATCACAAGACCTACAACAATAAAATCAATCACATCAGAAAGAATCTTCCCGAAGAGGAACAATACAGACATGAAAATATTGTACCTGCCATTATCGATGAGGATAAGTGGAAGCAGGTACAATTTTTAATCTCGGATAAAGTTAAAAGAAATGTAAGAGCAGGAAGTAATAAACCATGTCACAGATATGCAGGACTTATCAAGTGCGGTGACTGCGGCTCGTGTTTTGTATGCAAAACAAGAAAATGGCGAGAACATCCCGATAGGATAGAATATGTATGTAACGGCTATCACCGATACGGCAAGGAGAATTGCAGTCCGCATAGGGTAAACGAAAGGGACCTTGATGAACTGATATACAAGGAAATTCTTGCGGTCAAGGACTCTGCAATTGAAAATTACAAGTCCATTGAAACCGATGTTAAGAAGTGGATGAAGAAGAAAAACACGGTTAATAACAAGCTGAAAAAGCTGGAAGATAGGCTTGAACAGCGCAAGAGCGACCAAAAAGAAATACTCCTTGAACGCATCAGGGATAAGGAACACGCAGAAATCTATACCGAAATGCTAAAAACTTGCGAAGAAGATATACAGCAGATAACAGAAGAAATTGAATCTATTAAATACTACAATACAACGATTAAGAAACGCAAATCAGAGTTGAAGAAAACCGTAGACCTGATTGAAGAAATCATCAAGGACGGAGCAATCAGTGATGCAAATTTACGGTTGCTGGTTGATGAAATCAAAATTTATGAGAGTGATAAAAAGCTGAGGATAGAAATTAATCTGAAAGCCAAATTTACAAAACATTATGAGATTTACGGGAAAAGCGGTGTGGAGCATAATCTCATATTGCAAGGGTAAAATGATTTGCAGACACACGACCTTTATAAATAAAAAATTATGACAATTGCATAATTTAACAGAATTAAATTTGTAGTAAATATACAAGAAGTCTCAACCCCAAGGTTGTGCGTCTGCCAACGATTTAAGCAATGGAAAATGGAAAAAAGCACGCTCGATAAAATCCGGCTTTTTGTGGTGCGGATATTCTACAGTTTTGTTATTGCTTGAAGGATTATTTACACAAAATTTTATGGGTTGCCCGCTGCCGATTTTTATATATAAATATATACGTCAACTAACACTTTCTATTATTTCAAGAGAGAGGTTCAGCCATCTAGAAGAAACTATATATCCTTTTTCAAATAGAGAATAGCACATATCCCTATTTGAATAAAGACCATTTAAAGAAATAAACGAGTCACATTGTTGCAATGTTATTTCCATTAGTTTATTAAAATCATTTTTTCGTTCCTCGTTTACCGCCAACTTGCAATTTCCGTCAGCAATATTTCTACCAACCTGAATCAGCAAACCTAGAATAAAGGCATTTTCGGATGGCAACCTCATAATCAAATCTTCAAACTCTGTATTATGAGGATTATAGAATAAATCACTTTCAACATAGTCAGCAATACTATGTGCTTGTGGTTCTTTTAATTCAGTTTGTTCCTTATCTGCTAGTTTATTTAGTTTTTTTGAGACTTCGATTATTTCGTCCTTATATTTATTATAAATACGTTTTATATTGTTTGTCAGTTCTACATTATAATCGTTATTTATAAGCACATTTTCAATTTCACAATCTAGTCTGTGAAACAAGTTAAATAAATCAATCATTTTAGAATGTAATCCTACGACATCAAGTTTAACTGATGAAGTATGTACAGGGGTTAAATCCTTTTTGATAGGATAGCGCATACGGAAAGAATCTGTATCAAAAGAATCTACTTCATTAATAAACTCATCAAAGAGAGTAATGTCTATTGAACTATTTATTTTGGACAGCAACGGTAGCAAATAAAGTTTTACTTCTAACCACGCTTTATTGAGTTTATGGCTCACACGTTTTACGAAGTTCTCTTTATCAGTATCATTTGTTCCAGAATATTTGAAATATAAGTATTTGATATAAAGCTCAATGATTTGACGATAATTAAAGCATAGTGGATAAATGATTGTATCAAGAATATCATTCCTATAGCTATCACAAGAAACAAATTCGCTATATAAGACTTTCGCAGCAAATATATAACCGTCTATATACTGACTAAACCCAGATACCGTTCCAAAATCAGTTCCGAAATACGAATACCTTCCGTGCTTCGGTATCTTGTCATTATCATAAAATACAAATAGTTTGTCACCATGTTGTAAACTCATATTTTATCTCCTTTTACATTTTTGTCATTTTAATACTTCTGAGCAACTGACAATATACATCATTGATATATATCAGTTCGGTTAAATAATGTATAAACTCATCCAACGAGTTAATTACACTCAATATGGCATGCAACTGTTGGGTACTCCTAAATAATGTATCAAAGAACACTTGATTAAGATTCATATCGGATTTAAACATTTCATTTACTATGTTTTTTAATTCGTTACTCATTTTGTTCGGATTATACAACTCACTCTCTTTATTTTTATCATTCGCATGGTATGTGGAAACTAATAAGCTTTCTAAGAATTTTTACTAAAACCCTTATTTGTTAAGAATAAGTATTCGTGAGCACAAATGCTAATGCATATAATACGTCTTTTATTCCAGTTCAATTGATAAGTAACAGGTTTATCCTCATCACTATCATCTTATAGAATAATGTTTCCGTTCTTTTTTAAAAAATACTCAAGCTTCAAGCATTGTATTTGGGCCTTAATCATACCTTCAGCAAGACAACGTAAAGTACTAACATCATCGCCTTGTTCAAATGTTTCAGGTAAATGTCTGTTTTTTATTTCAAGAAATAAGATTTGTTTATTGTTTTCAATAACTAAGTCGCATTCGTTTGTCTGCGATTTATTGATTCTATAGTATCCGTAGGGTATTTTTTGTTATCCAGAAATGACTTTATCATTGCATGTATTTTACGCTATTCGTACATAAAATTATTACTCGTTGGACTACTCAAAAAAATTTTGAAATCTTACAAACGAAATCAAAGCATTTATTATGGAAAAAAGAAAAGACCTTGTAAATTGTGATGGATTACAAGGTCAATGGTGCACCCGACAGGAATTGAACCTGCACTTCCTCTCGAAAATATGGACCTGAACCATACGCGTCTGCCAGTTCCGCCACGGGTGCATATTTAATTTTCTCTCTGAATTTTTACACGGTTGAGAGGTGAGAACCGAGGTGGAGCATATCGCTTAATCCACAATTTGCAGGATATAGTTACTGAAATGAATTTACACCGAGGTGGTGCGACCTGAACCATACGCGTCTGCCAATTCCGCCATATCCGCATATTTAAAATACTTAAATAGTATATCAAATACCTTATAAAATGTCAATTACTTTTTAAGCTTAAAAAATCTGAAATAGCAAAGATTGTAAGTAATCAAAAATTTTGTTATAATGAATTAATTATTATTTTGAGGATGATTTATTATGCTTAATGTAAAATTAGTATTTGTTGATACTTCTTGCGAATTTTCACGATATGAAAAGTATCTTTCATTTTTACCTAATGAAAGATTAGAAAAAATATCTCGTTTTAGATTTGATAAGGATAAAATTCTTTCTTTATTTTCGGGTTTACTAATATGTACTGAGGCATCTAAACAAACGGGTATTAAATCTAATGAAATTCAGTTTGAATATAATGAACATGGAAAGCCCTCTATCAAAAACTTTCCTGAATTTCATTTTTCGGTTTCTCATTCGGGAAACTGCGTCGCCTTTGTAAGTGATACTTCACCAATCGGAATTGATACAGAAATAATCTCTGATGCACGAATTGAAATTGCAAAACGCTTTTTTTCAGAAAATGAATATAAATACATTCTTGAAAGCAAAAACCAAAACAATACTTTTTATGAGATATGGACGAAAAAGGAAGCCTATGTCAAGCTTATCGGCACAGGGCTTTCCACTCCCTTATCGTCTTTTGATGTTAATGATGAAAAATTTAGCAACCATTTCTATACAAAACAAATATCTGAATATATGTTGAGTATATTTTCTGAAACTAAAAATCTTTCTGAAAACAACATTAAAATTCAAATATCAAATTACTGATAAGCTTAGTATTTATCGTGCATTATCACGCACTGAATAAAATTCTTTCCAGATACCGCCGAATTTTTCAGCCTTGAATTTTACTACTGTGTTAAAATACGCTTTGAGCTTTTCGGCATCGTCTTTTGTATCCTTGCATACTGCATTGCTGAGGTTTTTTACAAGGTCAGCAAGATTTATTTTATCTTCATCATAATACCAAGCATTAGATAAGGTCTGATAGTAAACTGAAACAGCCTCTGCTGTACTCATAACTGCTGATGGCTTATCTATCTTTATGCCGGTTTCTGAAACGCCCTCTCTAAGCTCGTGATATGTAACTGCAATAAGTTCTGCAACATCTACATCTATTGGCATTTCAATCTTATTGGCAAGGGCATTCTGCTCGACTTCGTTCATAATAATCTTTTTCTCAAGCTTTACATCTTTGACAGGGTTTACTGTTTCAAAATTAAAGCGTCTTTTCAACGCACTTGACATTTCATTAACGCCCTTATCTCTGATATTCGCTGTACCAATAATATTAAAGCCCGGCTTTGCGAAAAGCAGACCGCCGTCATCAAGCTCAGGAATATTGAGAACCTTATCACTCATAACAGATATTAAGCTATCCTGAATTTCTGCAGGAGTTCTTGTAATCTCCTCAAAGCGTGTTATTATACCTTTTGACATTCCAACATAAAGCGGTGATGGAACTAAAGCCTCTTTGACAGGGCCTTTTGCTAAAAGAAGTGCATAGTTCCAGCTATATTTAATCATATCCTCTGTTGTACCGGCTGTTCCCTGAACGGTATTTGTACTCGTTCCGCTTATAGCCGCTGAAAGAAGTTCGGAAAGCATTGTTTTAGCTGTTCCAGGCTCACCGACAAGCATAAGTCCTCGACTGCCTGCAAGAGTTATGATACATCTTTCGACCAAAGCATCATTTCCGAAAAACTTCTTTTTAATTTCAATGGTCTTACCATTATACTCTATCGGACTTTTTGAACCAAGTATAAAAGTTCTTACAGCTTTCGGTGAGAGATACCAATTTTCAGGCTTTCTTGCAGTATCATTCTGCTTTAAGGCGGAAAGTTCCTCCGCATATTTGATTTCAACAGGCGGTTTTATAAAATGCTGTTCCATAAATTTTCTCCTTTTATTTACTTTGCCTGCCCAATAGCAAAATATATTACTAATCATTTAAGCTTTTACTGACAACGCTCTTATGCCCCAATACTTTTAGCAACCAATTCACTGCAAGTACTAATAAAAGCTTATATATCACCACTTAGTGTGTACCTTATATTTATATTATAGAACATAAGTTCGTATTTGTCAAGAAATGACCTAATTTTGCGTGAATGTTTTATGCTACCGAACATTTCAAATATATAATAAATTATATCATACATCAAACATAATATAAAGCATTATTTTAAACTTAACATAGCATTATAAATCTCTGCATAAAATATTGTGGAGGTGGTTCTTTTGAAAATAAAATGGAAAGAACTCATTATATGTATACTTATTCCACTTTTAGTTGGTGGATTATCGGCTTTAATTTCCGGAAACCAAATGGTGAATTTCGGAAATCTTAATCAACCGCCGTTATCGCCACCTGCTATACTATTCCCTATTGTATGGACAATACTCTATATTCTTATGGGTGTAGCATCATATCTCGTACTAACATCAGATATAAATAAACAGGCAAAGCAAATTGCACTTACAACTTATGGAGTACAGCTTTTTTTCAATTTCTTTTGGTCGATAATATTCTTTAATCTTGAGCAATATCTATTTGCTTTTGTATGGCTTGTAGTTTTATGGTTATTAATTCTTGCTTGTATAATACTTTTTTCAAAAGCGTCTAAAACTGCTGCATATCTTATGATTCCATATTTAATTTGGGTAAGCTTTGCGGGTTATCTCAATCTTGCTATATATTTGATAAATTAATAAGCCTTACCTATGAGTTAATAAACTTATCTAAGACAATTAAAAGTTTTGCTCAAGGCGGCGTGCCGCCGCAGTCAAGACGCGGAATCGCTCGACAAGTCTCGCTCGTAATTAGTTTAGGAAGTTTATCCACGCGGAGTACTAAACTACAGTTTAGTTTCAAAATTTCCCTAAGATAATTAAAAGTTTTGCTCAAGGCGGCGTGCCGCCGCAGTCAAGACGCGGAATCGCTCGACAAGTCTCGCTCGTAATTAGTTTAGGAAGTTTATCCACGCGGAGTACTAAACTACAGTTTAGTTTCAAAATTTCCCTAAGATAATTAAAAGTTTTGCTCAAGGCGGCGTGCCGCCGCAGTCAAGACGCGGAATCGCTCGACAAGTCTCGCTCGTAATTAGTTTAGGAAGTTTATCCACGCGGAGTACTAAACTACAGTTTAGTTTCAAAATTTCCCTAAGATAATTAAAAGTTTTGCTCAAGCTTTTTCAAAAGCTTGCAGGGTCGAGGGACGGAGTCCCTCGTGGGTGTTAAGAGCGAAGCCCTTAACATCTCTTGCCCTATAAGGGACGGACAAAGTCCGTCCCTTTTTAACTAATTTTGCTGACAAAATAAAAAAGTGGCGGATAAAATCCGCCACTCAAAAAACAAAGAATGTTAGGGGCTCTGCCGTAGGTGACTACCTTTAGAATCCGCAAGCCTTTTCAAAGATTTGACCTAAACTTTAAGTGTCTTATGTAAAGTGCATTAGCTATATTGGAGATAAACAATTTTTTAGTAATTATCTAAAAAGGAATGTTCTTCACCATTCGATTTATAACCAACCATAGTATCTAAACAAACCGAATGTATACTATTGAAAATGCTTTTCTCAATATTCGGATTGTCTTTCTTTAATTTACGGATAAGTTCCTTTACTTCCTTTCGCTTTGATGCTCCTATGCCATCCTCACTTTCAGCGGATTTTTCTGTAAAGCGACAGGCACACTGAATAAATTCGAGATGATTATATTTTGTCCACGCTATTATATCGTCCTCGTGTACACAATAAAGCGGTCTGATAAGCTCCATACCTTCAAAATTTGTACTATGAAGTTTTGGTAGCATAGCTTGAAGTTGAGAACCATAAAACATTCCTAACAAAGTCGTTTCTATAACATCGTTGAAATGATGTCCGAGTGCAATTTTATTACAGCCAAGTTTCTTAGCCTGACTATATAAATGACCTCTACGCATTTTAGCACAAAGATAGCAGGGATTTTTTTCGGTTCTATCGGCTATATTAAATATATCGGTTTCAAATATTGTTATTGGTATTTCGAGTAGCTTTGCATTACTCTCAATCTTTTCTCGGTTAATGCTATTATAACCAGGGTCCATAACAAGAAATACAAGTTCAAAGGGAAAATCACTATGTCGCTGGAGCATTTGCAGAAGTTTTGCCAAAAGCATTGAATCCTTTCCACCGGAAATGCAAACGGCTATTCTATCACCCTCTTGAATAAGCTCATATTTCTTTATTGCCATAATAAATGGTACCCATATTCTCTTTCTATAGGTCTTTGAAAGACTTCTTTCTATCATCTGACATTGGCTAAGTTCTTTAGACATAAAATAATCACCCGATTTTTTCAATTATACTAAAGCTTATTTTAACACAAATATGAATTTTCGTCTATAATTTTGCAAGATTAAGATAGTGTTTTATGGTGCATTATTTTTCTGATAACTAAAAATAAATCCTACGAAAAACAAAAGTCAATATTTCGTAAAATTCTTGCGTTTCGGCGAATTTATTGGTATAATATATTAAGAAAATGTTAATTTGCTTTTAATTTTTTTATATTTTAAACTATGAAAGGGGTAAACATTATGGGCTCTGACCCGTCTGTTGGTCGAATACGGATTGCTATTATTCATACTATAAACAGAGCGCATAATGTATTTTTTGTGCTCTGATTTGATTTGTTAGGAAGTGCACAAAAATGATAAACTACTACAAAACCATTAATGGCAGAATTGAAGCCATTGATAATTATGAACCGGGTTGTTGGATAAACTGCGTTGAACCTGAGGGTGACGAGGTTGCAAGTCTCATAAAGGATTTTAATATTGAACCTGATTTTTTCAGGGCGTCTCTTGATGAAGAAGAAAGCTCTCATATAGATAACGAAAACGGAGTTACACTTATAATTATAGATATTCCTGTTGTTGAAAAGTTTAACAAGAGTATAAGATACGCTACTATGCCTATTGGCATTATGATTACTGAAAAAAATGTTATAACTGTTTCTATTAAAGAAAACCCTATTCTTAGTGAATTTTCTGAGGGCGTTGTTAAAGATGTTCTCACTAACTATAAAACTCAATTCGTTTTTCATATAATGCTCAGAGTTGCGGCGAGATATTTGCAATATATCAAGCAGATTGATAAAATCAGCGAGCATGTAGAAGAAAAAATGAAAAAATCTATGAAAAATAAAGAAATTATCCAGCTTTTTGAAATTCAGAAATCGCTGGTTTATTTTTCGTCTTCACTAAAGGCTGATGAAATTACTCTCGAAAAGCTTATGCGTGGCAGACATATCAAGCTTTATGAGGACGACCAAGACCTTCTTGAAGATGTTCTTATCGAGATTAAACAGGCAATAGAAATGGTTGGCATACACCTTAACATTATGTCGAGCACAATGGATACTTTCTCATCTGTTATAAGCAACAACCTTAACTATGTTATGAAGGTTCTTGCTTCTTTGACGCTGATTGTTTCTATTCCTACAGTTATTTCCGGCTTATACGGAATGAACATCGATGGAGGTCTTCCGTTTGATAATTTCTGGTGGTTCCCATTTATACTATCTGCTGTACTGATGATTTTAGCTTTTATAATTCTGAAAAAGAACGATATGTTCTGATTGCATAAGACACTTTATAAGGAGGCTTATTGCTTATGAATGAAAATGTGCTTTTTCATTTGCAAATTCCAAGAACGGTTAAGGCTAAATATGCTATTCTTCCAGGCGACCCTGCTCGTGTATCAAAAATAGCCTCTTACCTTGAAGATGCGGATTATCTTGTTTCAAACAGAGAATATACTACCTATTTTGGCACTCTCTGCGGTAAAAATGTCTTGGTGACATCTACGGGTATAGGTGGTCCATCTGCGGCTATCGCTCTTGAAGAACTTCATATGCTCGGTGTGGATACTATTATTCGTGTCGGAACTTGTGGAGGTATGCAAGAAACTGTAAAATCCGGCGACCTTATCATAGCTACTTCGGCGGTTCGTGCGGAGGGTACTTCTAAGGAATATGCTCCGATAGAATTACCTGCTACTGCTGATTTCGAGGTTACATCTGCTTTAGTTAAGGCTGCAAAAAAGCTTGATGAACGCTATCATACGGGAATTGTACATAGTAAGGATTCTTTTTATGGTCAACATAATCCTGCGTCTATGGCCGTTTCATATGAACTTGAAAACAAGTGGAATGCCTTTATAAAATGTGGTGTGCTTGCTTCTGAAATGGAAACTGCGGCTCTTTTTACTGTTTCAGCGTTGAGAAATATTCGTGCTGGTTCTATTCTACACGCAATATGGAATCAGGAACGCAGAAAATCTGGAGATAATTCCGAAAACATCAATACCGAAAATGCTGTTCTTACTGCTATCGAGGCATTAAAAATAATTATTGCTGAGGATAAGATGGTAAATTAGCATAAGTTAGTAATAGGTTTATCAAGCGATTTTATATCTTAAGAACAAGGCACTTCTTTAGGGAACCCCATGCGAGGGTTCCCTACGAAAAACATTCCACTGGAATGTTTTTCTACCCTCCTACGCTCAGAGAAGGATAAAGTGTTTCGCTCTCTGCGGAGAGCGACCAAAGGCTCTGCCTTTGGAAACTGCAAGCTTTTTCAAAAGCTTGAGCAAAACTTTTAATTATCTTAGGGAAATTTTGAAACTAAACGGTAGTTTAGTCCTCCGCGTGTGTAGATTCCCCATATTCGTTACGAGCGAGACTTGTCAAACGATTCCGCGTCTTGTCCTGTGTGGTCACGCACCGCGTCTTGGGTGCGGCGGCTCGCCGCCTCGAGCAAAACTTTTAAGTGTCTTAGAGAAGTTTATTTTATACAAAAAAAGCATTGTGTAATATTATTTTTTCTGATATAATGGATATGATTGATTTTTTTGAGGTGGTATCCATGAACGAAATATTGAACGATAATATAGCCGACAATGAAAAAAGTATAGTTGAAAAAAAGCTTACTCCCGAAATGGAGCTTGAACAGCTTAAAGATCGTTTGCATGAGGCTGAACTTGAACTTTCAGACAAAAAAACTTCCTTAATCGAAATTACAGCCGCAAGAAATGCTTTATATAAATCGGTTCAATCGCTACAAATGCAGCTTGCAGATGTTACTGCTCAGCGTGAAAACGATATACAGGCATATGAAGCAGAACTTCGTCTTCGTCTTGAGGAAAAACACGAACTACAAGAAAAATACGACTTGCTTGTAATCAAGGCAAAAAGATATGACGAACTGCAAGAAAGCCTTATGAATATAAAAATGAAGGCTGAGGCTCGTGCTTTGGGCGTTATTGATGAGGCTCAAGAAAAGGCTATGGACGCTGTCAATGTCATTGACACGATTGAAAAAGAAGTTAATCTTTTTCGTGAGGATATAGCTTGGCTCAGGCGTGATATAAAAATTGGAACTATAACTCTCGATGACAGGCTTGATACTCTATATAAGCGTATTTGTAAAAATATGGATACCTTGACTAAAATTAAAAGTGATTTCTATAAAAGTAATAATATTCCGCTCGGAAATGAATTTGATGAAAACTCTGAAAATCCTATTCCAAGTATAAAATATCCCGATGAAGAAGATATTCAGGAAGAACAGGCTGAAACTGATAAAAAAATATAAAGCACAAGGAAAATTTATTGCTAACAAAAGAATTAATCGGTGGACTTCGTCCACCGATTGGGAAAAAATAAATGTTGGGCTTCGCCCAAAAGCATTTCGCTCTCTGCAGAGAGCGACCAAAGGCAGAACCTTTGGAAACTGCAAGCTTTTGACAAAGCTTGAGCAAAACTTTTAGTTATCTTAAAGAAGCACATCAACTGAACGGTAGTTTAGTCCTCCGCGTGGGTAAATCTCTCATACTCACCACGAGCGAGACTTGTCGAGCGATTCCGCGTCTTGACAGCGGCGGCCCGCCGCAATTTTATTTTGCTCTTTTTTTGACGGATATGCTCAACAAAAACAGCATCGATAATACAAGAATTGCTATTCCGCCGGTAAGATGTGTTGCTGTATTTGGTGTTGCTCTCTCTGCAAAACTACTAAAAACATTATTTATCGGATTATAGAATAATGTAATTATGTATGTGCAAAATCCATTAAGTATAGCGGCAAAAACTCTGAAAAGAATAAACAACAGCTTATTCGGATGTATCTCTGAAAGTATACCCCATATCTGCAAGTGTACGCACAAACCTCCAAAGGCTATAACCGCAGACAAAATATATAGCGGGAATGTACCTTCTGCGATTACATTACACGCACCTGTAACTTCTAAAATTGATGGCAAAATTATCTTTGAACAACTCAAGCCCATAGATAAAAATATTTTCTCTATAAACTGCTCTACCTCACTCTGCTCTATAATTCCTATGAATGTCTGAAATAATATAACCAAAGCCGACAATGAAATTATTCCCTTTGAGCCATCTGTACAAGCTTTTATGAAAGCATTTTGTTGGCTGATATTATCTTTTGGCTTAGATTTCTCTTTTATGGATTTTTCAGGATAAAAAAATCTTGAGATTATTCCTAAAATTAAACCTGACACAAGCTGAGATATGAGTAGGATTACTCCAAGCTTTGCATTACCTAAAAGAACTGTTCCCACCGCCGTTATCAAAAATGCCGGTCCTGCACCGACACAAAAGAGCGACATTCGCCTTGCTTGATTTAAGGAGATTTGCTTTGTTTCATACATTCCTGCTATACCTCTTGCACCAACAGGAAAGCCTCCTATGAAACTCATTATTACAGTAGGTGCTGTTGAACCATCAAGTCTGAAAAGAAATTTCATTATAGGAGAAAATATTCTGCCAAACATTGACGATATTCCGGAACGAACTATATACGATGACAAAACCATAAACGGAAACAACGACGGTACTAAAAGTTCGAGGCAATATTTGAGTCCCTTTCTTGCGCCTTCGGACGCACCCTTTGGAAAGATTGTAAGCAAAACACAACATAATAAAATTATTGCAATTTTCACTATCGTAAGAATTATTTTTTTAAATTTCAGAGAATAAAACATATAAATCACCAAAACTTTTTTAATATAATTTTATGCTTTATTTGCTGATTAAATGACTTTTTGGTTCTATAAAAGAATCATTCGTACAAAGTTTACCAGAAACCGTCAAATTTTACCACTTTTAACACAAATCGAAATTTTCTGCTATAATATTAAGTGGATAGTTTGTTATAAACATTCTATCTATCATTTTTCCCTTATCACAATTTTTGCTAAAGACGAAGGCATCGCAAAAACAATGCGATGCCTTTGTCTTTTTTATTATATACGCAAGTCGGTATTCGCTCCTGACTTTACTATTTTATAGTAGGTTCTTGCTGTCGCTATATAAATAACCATATAAAGAATGGCAAATATTAAGAAACAAGCTAAAGTACACCAAATATACAACTGGGTATTATTCAGATTTATACTGTCATTGGAAAGCGTCATTAATGACAATATTCTTGAAATCATTGGGAATGCAAATACTACATGGATACACGCTGTTATGAGCGGTAAGAAAAATACTATAAGTATTTGTGAACGAATTGCTTTCTTTGCTTCACTATAGCTCAAGCCGACTTTTTGCATTATATCAAAGCGTTCCCTATCTTCATAGCCCTCTGAAATCTGTTTATAGTAAATTATAAGCACCATTGCTCCTATAAACAGTATGCCAAGGAACAATGCTATAAAGAACAGGCTACCATAAATTGAAAGTATTGCTGTTTTCTGCTCTATACGACCTTTTAAAAATACAGGACTATTTTGAAGTTCATTACGACAATCATTATAGGCTGAAAGCTTTTCACTATCTGAGCCTGATATATTCATATTATGATAGTTTGATACGCTCGATTGATAATCATCTATACCACTTATTTCTTCATTGTATTTTGAGAATTGGTTATCTATATTATTAAATTCTTCGTCATTTACTATGATAAGTACAGTACTGATTTGACTACTCGAACTAATAAATGCTTTTGGAATATCGGAATTATACTCCGAAATCTTATAATCATTATCCATAAGCTTTATTTTATCTGTTTGAGAAATGCCTGTATTAGTATAAAATAAGAGTTCTTTTTGTCTAAGAGTTTTATTCTGATTTGTGCAAGAGTTATAATCAGAAATCGGAATGACTTTTACCATACAATCTATATTATTTATATCAGATTCAAATTTAATATTATCAGAATAAAGTGAAATATTCCTATAAGATTTTTCTTCTGTAATATTTAAGTTATGTTTAGCGATAATATCTTTAACTGTTTTCTCCATATCTTTATCAGAAATATTATAATATTCAGGACTTGAAACATCAAAGCTTATATCATAGGGATAATTGCGGTTGAGAACATCGTCTAAGCCAAGCATCATCGAAAGTGTTGTTGAAAGCATAACGAGTACCATTGTTGACAAGATACAGATATTTGCTAAGCCGACGGCATTCTTTTTCATACGATAGAGCATACCCGATACACTTATGAAATGACTGGTCTTATAATAATATTTTTTATTCTTGCGAAGCATTTTAAGCAAGGCAATACTTCCTGCTACAAATAGAAAATATGTGCCGATTATTACAAAGATAACTGCTATAAAGAAAAGATTTACTGCATTAACGGCATCTTTTGTCATAATAGAAAGATAATAGCCTATGCCAAGACAAATAAGTCCTATTATTGCCATAAGAATTTTTGTTTTAGGCTCTTTCTCACCTACCTGACCGCCATGTAAAAGCTGAATGGGGTTTGTAAGACGAACCTTTAGAATAGAATACAAGAAAAGCACTATGAAAATAGATACAAATAAAATACTTGTAATTATAATAGGTTTGAATGAAATATAATGCGTCAGATTGGTTTGAAGATTTACTATTCTGAGCAATAGTAAATACATCAGTTTATCAAGAATTACTCCTGCAAGCAAGCCAACTACTATACTTATAAAAGCTGTATAGAATGTTTCTAAGGCTATAATTTTTGCTATATGCTTTTTCTCCATACCGAGAATGTTAAATAAACCAAACTCTTTTTGTCGGCGTTTTATAAGAAAGCTATATGTGTAAAATAGAAATATTACTGCGAAAATTCCAACTATCCAACAGCCTAAGCCAAGAACAATAGGAATCATTGTGCTACCTACTTCGGCATCTCTGAAACCTTGATTAAGGGAAAGCGACAGCAATATATAAAACATTGATACCGTAAGAATTGAGGTTATCATAAATGGTATCTGTATTTTTGCATTCTTTTTGATATTGTTTGCAGCAAGGCGTGCATAAAAAAATTTATTCATATTGCTCGCCTCCCGAAGCCAAAACTGTCCATGTATCTGAAATTTTCTGGAACATTTCCTGCTCTGTACAATTACCTTTATAAATCTGATGAAAAACCTGTCCGTCCTTGATAAACATAACTCTACTTGCGTGAGCGGCAGCCTTCGCAGAATGAGTTACCATAAGAATAGTCTGACCTGCTGAATTGATTTCATTGAACAGATTAAGGAGGCTTTCTGTTGAATGAGAATCCAATGCACCTGTCGGTTCATCTGCCAAAAGCAACTTTGGATTTGTAATCAATGCTCTTGCAACAGCAGCTCTCTGCTTTTGTCCGCCGGAAACCTCATACGGATATTTCTGCATAATATCTGATATGCCAAGTTGATTGACAAGCGGGTCTAATTTACTTTTCATCTCGCCATATTTCTTCCCTGATAAAACAAGAGGAAGGAATATATTATCCTGAAGCGAAAATGTATCAAGCAAATTGAAATCTTGAAATACAAAGCCGAGATAATCTCTGCGGAATGCGGAAATTTCCTTTTCACTTACGCTCGAAAGACGCTTACCGTCAAGAATGACATCACCGTTTGTCGGTCTATCAAGGGCGGCAAGAAGATTTAACAAAGTTGTCTTGCCTGAACCTGATTCTCCCATAATTGCTACATATTCACCTTTTTCAACAGAAAATGACACATCATTAAGTGCCTGAACCTTATTTCCGCCAAAGCGTGTTGTGTAAATTTTCTTTAACCCTTCAACTTCTAAAATAGCCATACATAATTATCCCCCTTTATTTGATAGCTATATTATATCAAAGAGCAATTTGCATGGCTATTTATTTATATTACATTTTGAGGGATTTTCTTACATTGCTGTAAGATTAGTTTGCGGCGAATCTATTAGTTGACTGACTTTTCTAAGACAGATAAAAATTTCGCTTGAGGCGGCGTGTCGCCGCAGCCAAGACGCGGAATCGCTCGGCTTTGCCTCGCTCGTAGTAAGTGATGGAAGATGG
>NZ_JBKXNW010000008.1:16845-19386 GCF_047012705.1 Pseudoruminococcus sp.
TCGAAGTAACTACCGAACGGGCAAACACAGTTTATTTCTACAATTTGTTGACTGATTTTTCTAAGACAAATAAAAGTTTCGCTCGAGGCGGCGAGCCGCCGCCCCCAAGACGCGGAATCGCTCGGCTTTGCCTCGCTCGTAGTAAGTGATGGAAGATGGTTGCCGCGGTCGAAGTAACTACCGAACGGGCAAACACAGTTTATTTCTACAATTTGTTGACTGACTTTTCTAAGACAAATAAAAGTTTCGCTCGAGCCTTTTCAAAGGCTTGACCTAAATTTTGAGTGTCTTGTGAACGGAGGCTTGCCGCTTAGCTAAACAGTTGTTTTAATAATTACAGTTGTGCCTTTGCCAACCTCGGATTTAACAGATATTTCATTAGAAAGCTTATCTGTAATCCTCTTACATAAGTATAAGCCTAAACCAGTGGATTTTTTATCAGCTCTGCCATTATAACCTGTAAAGCCTTTCTCGAATATTCTTGGCAAATCTTCTTCGGATATGCCTATTCCTGTATCTGAAATAGAAATTATTCCGTCATTTACAGCTATTGTGACACTGCCCTTTGTGGTATATTTAATCGCATTTGAAAGTATCTGTTCTATAACAAATAAGAGCCATTTCTCATCTGTTACTATTCTTTCAGTTGTGCCGTCATATATAAGCCTTATTCGCTTTCTCACAAATTGCGGTGCATATTTTCTTATGGCTTGTCGGATAATGCTATCAAGCGAATATTCCTTGAAAACAAAGTCGCTTGATGAACTATCCGTTCTGAAATAGCATAATACCATTTCTACATATTGCTCTATTCTGAAAAGTTCTGTTAAAAGCATGGCATTTTGCTCTGTATCTTCTGTTTGCAAGAAAAGACGCATAGCTGAAATTGGCGTTTTTATCTGATGAACCCATGTTGTATAATACTCTATACTTTCTTTTTGCTTAATTTGCGATTGATTATGCTCGTCCGTATAAATATGCCAAAGTGCCTTTAGCATATTACTATAATCTTCCTCTATCTGATTTTTCGGTTCGGGCAAATCATTTATAAGTACATCTATATTCTTGCGAATTTCTTCAAGCTGACAATGTTTCCTATAAAACGGAATAAAATTAGCAGTTAAAAAAATCAAGCTGAATATAAGATAAAGCATAGACGCATAAAAAATTGGTTCTAATGAAACTCCATATGCAAAAAATACACTTATAAATGTTACTATAAATACAGCAAAGAAAATAAGTATCAAACGATATTGGTGCAGGTAGCGAAATAGTATCTTAAAAAAGCTTTTTTTCATAGACTTCACCTTATGAACCGATTATATATCCACTGCCTGATTTTGTACGAATAAAATCATTCAAACCGATAGAATCAAGTTTTTTTCTCAAACGATTTATATTTACGGAAAGAGTATTTTCTTCAACATATATATCGCTTTCCCACAAACGAACCATAAGAGAATTTCGGCTTACAGTTTTACCCTTATTCTCCATAAGCATTTGAAGAATACGAAATTCATTTTTTGTTAATTCAAGCTTATTATTTTTAAATGTCAGCGTCATATCATTAAGGTTGAGTATCGCACCCTTATGCTCTAAGACAGAAATATTTCCTGAGAAATCATAGGTTCTTCTTAGAATCGCCTGTATCTTGGCTGTGAGAACATTTAAATCAAAAGGCTTAGCAATGAAATCATCTCCGCCCATATTCATAGCCATTACGATATTCATATTATCTGATGCTGAGGATATGAACATAATCGGGACTTTTGAGATTTTTCTTATTTCACTGCACCAATGATAACCATTATAAAATGGTAACATAATATCCAGCAATACAAGTTGTGGGTCAAACTCTGTAAACTCTGAAATTATATTCTGGAAATTCTTCGCACATTTTACTTGATAACCCCATAACTCTATCTGCTTTTTCATTGCTATGGACATTGTAGGGTCGTCCTCAACGATAAAGATTCGATACACTATTTCAACTCCTAACGGATACTATCTGCCCACTTTTTGAGTTCTGCTTCGTCAGCATTTGCTTCAAAACGCTTGCCCTCTTTCAAAATTGCACCCTTGCAAGATGGTGCAAGCTCTGAATTTGTCTTTCCCATAGGGCTTGTGCCTGAGGTTGCGAAAGGTATAATTGTTTTGCCTGTTAAATCGTACTGCTCAAGAAATGTATTTATAATTGTAGGGGCAACATACCACCATATCGGAAATCCTACATAAATAGTATCATAATCTGCGATATTATCAAGCTTTTCGGCAACAGCAGGTCTGAAGCTCTTATCGCTCATCTCTACGCTTGAACGGCTTTTCTTATTTGTCCAGTCAAGGTCTGCGGTGGTATATGGTTTTTCGGGCTTTATCTCGAAAATATCAGCATCTACTGCATTAGCAAGTCTTTTTGCCAACTTTGCAGTTACACCACTTGCAGAAAAATACGCTACTAATTTTTTACTCATTTTAGATTCCTCCAAATTATTTTATAGACTTTCCCAAGAAAATTAAAAGTTTCGCTCGAGCCTTTTCAAA
>NZ_JBKXNW010000008.1:19486-29750 GCF_047012705.1 Pseudoruminococcus sp.
GCGGCGAGCCGCCGCTCCCGAGACGCGGAATCGCTCGACAAGTCTCGCTCGTAGTGAGTAAGAGCAGATTGTTGCCACGGTCGTTGAAACTACCGAAAGGGCGAACTTCGTTCGCTCCTACGCTTAGCTAATGCACTTGCTCTAAGATACTTAAAAGTTTAGGTCAAGCCTTTTTAAAGCGGCGAGCCGCCGCTCCCGAGACGCGGAATCGCTCGACAAGTCTCGCTCGTAGTAAGTAAAAGTAGATTGTTGCCGCGGTCGTTGAAACTACCGAGAGGGCGAACTTCGTTCGCCTTTATTGACTAATGTTGGTCTTCGCCCAAAGGTGTTTCGCTCTCTGCGGAGAGCGACCAAAGGCTCTGCCTTTGGAAACTGCAAGCTTTTAAAAAAGCTTGAGCAAAACTTTTAAGTATCTTAAAGAAGTATATTAGCTATATTATATACTTTTTAAATAAAAAAGTAAACAGCCTTAGTCTATTTTTGACTTAGGCTGTTAATAAATTTAGGCTTTAATTATAATCTTACGATAAGTATTGAACTTAATCCACTTAGCAAAGAATTGTGGGTCGTTGCTATCTGCAAGAGAATTGTATTCTTTAAGGAAGTCTTGTACAGCTTCATTACTGTCTGCGACAACCTCAAAGCCTCGTCCATTTATAACAGGGAAACCGCTATATTCATACTCGCTCGCAGGAATAATAGCTGTGATTTTCTTATCTCTTACGCTAATAGCTACTTGGTCACGAAGTACGATTATATCAAAGCTATCCGGATAATGGTAGCTTTCACCGTCAACAGGAATTTCATCGCCGACTGTATAGGTGTTTCTTACCGGCTGATACTTCAAAACATTAAGGCTTGATGTATCATAGTAGAATTCCTCAAATATATCGCCTCTTGCTTCAACATCGCCAAGCTTGAATGATGCCTTTGCTGAACCTGAAACTGCCTTTTGGCTGACATTCTCAACAACACCGCAAGCTGATGTCATATTGGTAACTCTATCAATGAGAATAATTTCTCCGAGTGTTTTATGTGCGGAGAAAAGGTCTGCAACAATAGCTTCTGTGAGGAGAATTTCGCAAACAGCTATACCATTCTTTTCGAGAGTTTCTGTCTTGATATGCTCGCCTGTATTTACATTAACTGCATAATCAACGGCTGTAATAATGCCTGAAATAGTCTTTGTGCCAAGCTTGACAAGATAATCCTTGCCGATAACGAGTGGTTCATCGTCCATCCAAAGAAGTGAAACCTTGAGCTTTTTATATACTGCAATATCAGCATTTTTTGAAAGCACACAGCCTCTTGAAACATCAACCTCTTTATCTAAGGTTATTGTTACAGGTTGGCCTTTATGTGCTGATTTTACCTCTTTGTCTGTAACAAAAACGCTCTTGACATTTGCCTTTTCGTTGCTTGGCAATGCAACAATCTCGTCGCCTACGCTTATACTTCCTGCTTCAATTTGTCCCTGAAAACCTCTGAATGTATGGTCCGGACGGCAGACTCTCTGAACCGGCATATAGAAACCTTTTTCCTCATCTGATGAGGATATATCAACAGTTTCGAGATACTCTAAAAGCGGAACTCCGTCATACCACTTGATATTTTCGGACTTGGTGGTGACATTATCGCCCTCTGTTGCTGACAAAGGAATAATTTTTACATTATCAAGTTTAAGTTCTTCTTTAAGCTCATCAATCTGCTTTACGATTTCATCAAAGCGTTCCTTGCTGTAACCGACTAAATCCATCTTATTTACGGCAAAGACAAAGTAACGAATACCCATAAGTTTGCAGATTCTTGCGTGACGCCTTGTCTGAATAAGAACGCCTTGTGAAGCGTCAACAAGGATAACGGCTAAATCTGCAAAGGACGCACCTACTGCCATATTTCTTGTATATTCTTCGTGGCCTGGGGTATCGGCAACTATAAAGCTTCTGTTATCTGTTGTAAAATAACGATAAGCAACATCTATTGTAATACCTTGCTCACGCTCTGCCATAAGTCCATCAAGGAGAAGCGAATAGTCTATTGCACCGTTTCGGCTGCCAACCTTACTATCAAGCTCAAGAGCTTTTTCCTGGTCAGCATAAATCAACTTTGCATCATATAATATATGTCCGATAAGTGTTGATTTTCCGTCATCAACACTTCCGCAGGTTATAAATTTAAGTAATCCTTTCATTAGAAATAGCCCTCCCTTTTTCTACGCTCCATACTTCCTGCCGCCTCATTATCGATAACTCTTGATGTACGCTCTGAGGATACTGAGCTTAGAGTTTCATCAATGATTTCATCGAGTGTAGTTGCAGTGGATTCTATACCGCCTGTAAGCGGATAGCAACCAAGTGTTCTGAAACGAACTGACTTCATTTGCGGAACTTCTCCCTCTTTGAGTGGGAAACGGTCATCATCAACCATTATGATGTTGCCGTCACGCTCTACAACAGGGCGTTCAGCCGCAAAATAAAGAGGAACTATATCTATATTTTCACGCTTGATATACTGCCATATATCTTTTTCTGTCCAGTTTGAGATTGGGAAAACTCTTATGCTCTCGCCCTTTTTAATCTTTGTATTATAGAGTTTCCACATTTCAGGACGCTGATTTTTTGGGTCCCATGCCTGAGCTTCATTTCTGAAAGAGAAAATTCTTTCCTTTGCTCTCGACTTTTCCTCGTCACGCCTACCGCCACCGAATGCTGCTGTAAAGCCGTATTTGGTAAGTGCCTGCTTGAGAGCCTGAGTTTTCATAATATCAGTATAAGCTGCTCCGTGGTCAAATGGGTTTATTCCCTGCTTAACTCCGTCTTCATTTGTATAGACTATCATTTCTATACCGAGTTTCTTGGCTGTTTCATCACGGAATTTAATCATATCCTTAAACTTCCATGTTGTATCTATGTGCATAAAAGGAAAAGGAGGTTTTTCGGGATAAAACGCTTTCATAGCAAGATGAAGCATTACGGAGCTATCTTTTCCTATTGAATAAAGCATTACCGGCTTTTCACATTCGGCTGCTACTTCTCTGATGATGTATATAGCTTCTGCTTCGAGTTCGTCAAGGTGTGAAAGTTCACTCATTTTCTTCTCTCCTTAATACTTATTTGATTCCCTTTGGTTTATATCTATCTTAATGGTATCGCCCTGAGGTTTTTCTATTATCCAGCTTAGAATATCTCCGTTCTTTTCGGTATGAACCATACTGCCCATACCGCCTATATCCGCACCGAGATAAAAATTTATTGCGTGTACGGGACATTCCTTAATGCAAGAGGTACAGCCCCAGCAATCCTTTGGATACTTGATATATGCCTTACCGCTCTCATCTATTTTGATAAGACTTCCGGGACAGACATTTCGGCATCTTCCACAACCAACGCATTTTTGTTTGTTAATTGCTATGCTCATAGCTCTTACCTCCCGGTACTAAATCACGAAGGATTATTTTTATTTCGCCGTTTTCAAAGCGTGAATTGACATATTTATTAAAATTCTTATCGTCCTTATTCGGATAATCAAGATTTTCTGCAAAGCTATGCCAACGGGTTTCTTTTCTTGCTTTGAGATGTGCTATAACACTTCTGCAAACTGTAAGTCTTTCACGAAGTTCATAGATATACATAAGTTCCTGAAAATCTTCTGCGTAAAGCGAATTTGAAAGCTCTGTGAGCTGTTTAATCTTATAGTCTGCAATATCAAGCTGTTTCTCATTAAAACGATAATTTGTTTTAATACCACCTGCATAAGAATCCATAACACTCTGCATAGCCTCTTCAAGCTGTTCTGTTGTAAAGTGGGAATCCTTTTTGGTAAGAAAGTTTTCAACCTCTGAAATGTGGCTGTCTATATTACTACTCTCGATAGGTGAAATATCATTTTCGGAAACATATTCAACTGCGGAAAGGGCTGCAATCTCACCTTCTGCCAAAGCACCTGTGACATATTTCTGCGGAGCACCGCCGGCAACATCACCGCCTGCAAACAAGCCATTTATTGTGGTTGCTCTCTTTGTATCAACCCAATAGCCACTTGCTGTGTGTCCGCCTACTATGTAAGGCTCTGTACCCTCGATTTCAACATTCTGCTGAGATGGATTTTTTCCACTCTCTATCCACTTGATAGTTTGTGAAGGAGCCATATTCAAATATGCTTTTAGCAAGGATTCGTCCTGTTCGGGCGTAATGCCCTCTGTTCTGAGATAGCAAGGACCTCTGCCCTCTTGATTCTCATTGACTGTGCCATAAACTCTCTCGGAAGTAGTTAAGCCATATTTTGTTTCATAAACTTCTCCAAGTGAATTTACTTGTTTAGCTCCGACACCCTGTGCAAGAGTACCTGTTGGGGCAATCGTATCTTTACATCTTAAAGCTATGAAACGCATTTCAAAAGTGGTCATTTCTGCACCGGCCTTTATTCCCATTGCATAGCCTGCACCTGTATTGAATGGCGGATACCACATTTTATGGCGTGAAAAACCTGGATTATTTGGCTTATAAAGTCCTGCCGCACCACCTGTGGCAATTATTACTGCCTTAGCCTCAATAGTATAGAAAGTATCATCATCTATGCCTATTCCAAAAGCTCCCTGGATTCTGTTATCCTTGACGGCAAAGTCGATTACATTTACTCTATTGAGAATAGTTGTATTTGGCAAGGCTTCTACTGCTTTAGCGAGTATCGGCTTTATGTTTTCACCATTTATTTTAAGATTGCGGTTTCCTCGTGTTACATACTTGCCGTTTTCGTCCTTGAGAATTACAAGTCCGAGCTGTTCAAGCCTATGTGTAACGGAATTAAGTCTTTCGGACATTGTAAGGAGCAAATCTTCTCTTACTATGCCATCTGCATCGTGCTTTGCGTAATCAACATAGTCCTGAGGCGTTCTGCCCTCTGTGATATATGCGTTAAGAGCGTTTACACCAGCTGCAAGGCAACCACTTCTCTTTATATGTGCCTTTTCGCAGATTATAACTTTTTTATCGGAATTTTCGGATATTGTCAAAGCCGCATAGCAACCTGCTGTTCCGCCGCCTATAATCAGAATATCTGTTGTAAGCTTTTCTGTCTTCATATTGCTTCCCTCATTTTTTGAAACTACCGCACTTTCCCAAGAACCTTAAAAGTTTCGCTTGAGCCTTTTTTCTTTTGTTAACAACATTAGTTATTAAGTGCGGACTTTGTCCGCACTTAGAGTGCAAAGAATGTTAAGGGCTTTGCCCTTAAAACCTACCAAAGGCTCTGCCTTTGGAAACCGCAAGCCTTTAAAAAGGCTTGACCTAAACTTTGAGTGTCTTATGGAAGGTTTATTCTTAATCCTCTATTATGAGTTCTTCTTTTTTTGCGGTATCTCCAGTGATTTTGAATGAATTTAATACAGGCTCAGCTCTATTCATAAGAGATAAAATCATATAGCTTGCTTTGCTGTCATAGGCAAGTCTTTTATCCTCTTCCGAAGGTCTTGATGGCGACTCTGGGTGAGAATGCCAGTTGCCAAGCGGTACATAGCCTTTACTTCTCATATCCTTGATTGCGGCAAGCTGTTCTTTTGGGTCAAGTGTAAAATGCTCATTGGAATGGTCTATATTTGTGAGAAGATAAACTTCCTTTATTATCTTATCACCGTTTTCAACTGTACCTGCAATCAAACCACAAGCCTCATTGGGAAGTTCTTTTTCTGCGTGTGCAAGAATTTTTTCGTAATCTGATTTTGATAGCTTAATCATAAATGTACACCGTCACATTCTGCCTGTTCGTAGTCGATAAGTTTTGTGATAGTCGGGTGCTTGCCACAAATTGGGCAATTATCTGTATTGCTTGGAAGCTTAACCTTTCTGAACTCCATTTTAAGAGCATTATATGTAAGGAGATAGCCTGTAAGCAAGTTGCCCTGACCAAGAATATACTTGATAGCTTCCATTGCCTGAAGGCTTCCGATAACGCCGCCCATTGCACCGATAACACCTGCTTGCTTACAAGTAGGAACAGCGTCCTTTGGAGGTGGATTTCTGAATACACATCTGTAGCAAGGACCTTTTCCCGGAACATAAGTCATAAGCTGTCCCTGGAAACGAATGATTCCTGCGTGTGAGAACGGTTTCTTTGCCATTACGCAAGCATCATTGATGAGGAATTTTGCCGGGAAGTTATCTGTGCCGTCAATAATGAAATCGTAGTCCTTAATCAAATCAAGGATATTTTCGCTTGTAACAAAGGTATGATATGTAATAACTTTAACATCAGGATTAATTTCTTCCATAGTTTTCTTTGCGGACTCAACCTTTGGAGTTCCGACATCTTTTGTTGTGTGAATAACCTGACGCTGGAGGTTTGATAAATCTACATCATCTGCATCTGCAATACCGATAGTTCCAACACCTGCTGCTGCAAGATATAGAGCAACCGGTGAACCTAAACCGCCTGCACCGATAATAAGGACCTTAGCATTGAGGAGCTTTTTCTGTCCCTTTGCTCCGACTTCTTTTAATATAATGTGTCTTGAATAACGCTCAAGCTGTTCGTTTGTGAAAGCCATTACTGACCACCTCCCATGAAATAAAGGAACTCTACAACATCACCGTCTTTGAGTGTTGTGCTTTCAAATGCACCGCTCTCGACAAATTCATCGTTGATTGTAACTGTGACATATTCCGGGGTTTCTACCTTTTCATCTATAACGAGCTGTGCAACTGTAAGATTATCTGCAACCTCTTTGTTTACGCCTGCTACTGTGATTTTCATAATTATCTCTCCTACTTACTTTAATTTTTCTATCTCGTCAACTATTTCTGACTTCTTGACAGCACCTCTGAGTCTTGACTGCTCTTGACCGTCTTTAAAGAAAATGATTGTCGGCGACGCCTGAACTTCGTATTTTTCCATAAGAGCTGAATCAAAGTTTATGTTTACCTTGACAACCTTTAAGATATCGTCATATTCTTTTTCAAGCTCTGAAAGAACCGGTGACAATCTCTTGCAAGGAATACAGCTATCTGAATAGAAATCTGTTAAAACAAGCTTATCTGAATTAAGAACTTCCTGCTCAAAATTCTCTGTATTAACACGAGCTGCCATTTAATCACCAACCTTTTTTACGATAAGATTATAAGTGCCGTCCTCATTATCTATGAGTTTCAGAATCTGATGTCCCTCTTCCTTAATACTTCTTGGGACATTCTGAACCGGTTCGCCGTCGTTCATCTTAACTGATAAAATCTGTCCGTCATCAAGTTCCTCTAAAGCAACCTTTGCTTTTACAAAGGTTGTAGGGCAAACTACATCTGTAATATCTACGATATCATCAATAATAAAATCAGCCATTGTATGCCTCCAAAATCTTTTCTTCAAATTTTTCTTTTCCTACTCGGTCTATTGTAAACTTGAAACGCTCGCTTGGCTTTGCATTATCTGCAAAGAACTTTATAGCAGCATCACAAATTCTCATAAGCTTTTCTTTGTCCTCAATAAATGGGATTATTGTTTCGCCCTTATTTATTGAATTACCAAACAAGCCACCGAAGGAAACTATATATCCATGAACTGTATCCCACGCATCTGTCGGGCAAGCTTTGAAACATCTTCCGCAGAAATTACATTTGCTCTTGTCAACAGTGATTTTGCCGTCTTTAAGAGTGATTGCATTCTGTCGGCAAGCTTTTACACATACGCCACAACCGATACAATCGCTTTCTCTCCAATCGACCTTTATTCCACCCTTGATTCCTAAGTCGTTTTCTTCGGATTTAAGGCAGTTATTCTGACAGCCTGTTATGCCGAACTTGAACTTATGTGGAAGCTCCATTGCGAAATATCTGTCATCAAGCTCCTTTGCAAGAGCATATGTATCAATACAGCCACTTGGACATACTGCTTGTCCCTGACAGGCTGTTATTGTACGAACTCTCGGTCCGCAAACGCCAGGCTCTACATCGCCCTCTGCAAGTGTATTCTTAACTTCTTCTATATCATCTAACTTAATAAATGGAATTTCTACACTCTGTCTTGATGTGAGATGTACATAGCCATCTCCGTATTTATCAGAAACTTCAGCAATTTTTGCAAGCTGCTTAGCTGTAAGATTTCCTCCGACAACTCTCAACCTAAGAGAAAAATTATTTTTTTGTTTTTGACGCATAAATCCGCCTTTTTTAAGAGTTGCATAATCGACTGCCATTTGTTACTCCTCCTTGCAAGGGATTCTCTCCCTTGAACTAAACTTTATTTATAAAATGTTAAGAGTTATAGCTGGAAGCATTCATCTTGTTTATTGCTTGCTCGAAGTCTTCTATCAGGTCTTTTATATCCTCTATGCCAACGCTTACTCGAATGCTATCTTCATAAACGCCTGCAGATTGCTTCTGAGCTTCTGTGCTATGAGCATATATCGTGCTTGACGGGTGAATGACAAGGGTTCTTACATCACCTATATTAGTAGCGTTTATTGAGTATTTAAGGTTATTGATAAGATTAAAGGCTCTCTCTTTGCTACCTGCACGAATTGTTAAGATTGCTCCACCTTTTCCGTTAAACATTCGCTTTGCAAGCGGATAATACGGTGAGCTTTCAAGGGCCGGATAATTAACTTCAACTCCGTCTGCTGTACTCAGATATTCGGCAAGTTTCAAGGCGTTATCACAAATACGCTCCATTCGTAGGCCGAGAGTTTCAAGACCAACGGAATTAAGGAACGCATTGAATGGTGAAAGACAACAACCAACATTTCTCCATATTCCGTTTCTTAGCTTTGCGAGATAAGCAAATTTTCCGTACTTCTTATATTCAGCCATTCCCTTATACTTATCAGTATCCCATTTAAAGTTGCCACTGTCAACTATTATTCCGCTGATAGAATTTCCTCCGCCATTTATATACTTTGATGAGGAATGAATTACTATATCTGCTCCGAAATCTATTGGTCGGATAAGGTAAGAAGTAGCTGTCGTACTATCTATTATAAGTGGAATATTATATTTATGGACAAGCTCTGAAACCTCTTTTATATCGACAATATCAAGCTTTGGATTTCCTATAAGCTCTGTAAAAACTGCCTTTGTTTTATCGTTTATGAGAGGTTCTACGCTTTCGGCTGAAATATGTTCTACGAACTTAGTCGTAATTCCGAAAGCTTTCAGGTCTGAGAACAAATCTATTGTTCCTCCGAAAAGTCCTGAACCTGCTATAATCTCATCGCCAGCTTCTAATATATTTAAAAGTGACATCGTAACAGCCGCCATACCTGACGAACAGGCAATCGCCCCTATTCCGTTTTCTATAGAAGCAATTCGGCTCTCGAAAGATGAAACTGTCGGATTGCTTATTCTTGTATATGCAAAACCAGGGGCTTTATTATTAAAGACTTTTTCGAGCTGTTCAGCAGATTCCTGCGAGAAAGCACTTACTTGATAAATCGGAGTAAGTGTAGCTCCTGTCTTTTTATCAATCTCAAATCCTCGGTGCAATAAAGCTGTATTAAACTCCATAATATCACCAACCCTTTTCAACAAACCTTGAAGTGCTTCCAATTATAACCTACTTAACATATAATTTCAATAGGTATTATAAGATTTTGGCACTTTATATAATTTTTATTTTTATATAAGTCTATTTTTTATATTTCTTACAATGCCTATTTATTTAGTATATATTGATTTTCCAGAAAAACTGTGATAACCTATTATTATTATATGTTTAATATGTATTTAAATAAAATTTTTAAAGGAGCGTGTTCTTTTTGAAAGTACCAATGAAAGTTCAATTAGGTATTATGGCTATGATAGATATTGCCACAAATTCACAAGGCGGACGAGTTGTTACCACAACAAGTATTTCTAAGCGTCAGAATATTTCCCCGAAATATCTTGAACAGATACTCCCTGCTCTAAGACTTGCTATGCTTATCAGAAGTCAGAAGGGTTCTAATGGCGGATATGTTATAACAAAGCCATATAATCAAATCACCTTAAAGGATATTATAAATGCACTTGACCCTAACATTCTTTCTGATGTGTATTTTGATACTAATAACAAAAATTCAACTATGATAGATACTATAAATGATGATTTATGGAACAATATGACTTCATATTTGCAGGATTACGCAGAGAAAATTACTCTTAAAGATATTTGCGATGATTACTGTCAAAGACTTGATAGCCAAGAGGATCAGTTTATGTATTATATTTGACCAGCTTTCCTAAGACTGCTAAAGTTTAGGTCAAGGCGGCGTGCCGCCGCGGTCAAGACGCGGAATCGCTCGACA
>NZ_JBKXNW010000008.1:33903-70280 GCF_047012705.1 Pseudoruminococcus sp.
GTTAGTAACATTAGTCTTACAGGGAACCCCCTGCGAGGGTTCCCTACGAAAAACATTCCACCGGAATGTTTTTCTACCCTCCTGCGCTTTTAGAGCATAAAGTATTTCGCTCTCTGCGGAGAGCGACAAGGGCGTTGCCCTTGACCTACGAGCCTTTGAAAAGGCTCGAGCGAAACTTTTAATTTGATATAACCTAAAGCTATATCAAAGCGATATTTTTTGATATTTTACAATTTCTTTTTGTAATAGTAAAATAAACAACAAGATAAAAATATTATTTTAAAGAAGGAGAAAAGATATATGCTTACATCTATAATCGGATTTCCGAGAGTTGGTACTCTTAGAGAACTTAAATTCGCAACAGAAAAATATTTCAGAGGCGAAATTTCAGCTTGCGAACTTCAACAAACAGCTAAAAATATCAGACAAACCCAATGGACTACTTTGAAAAACAGCGGTCTTGATTTTATTCCATCAAACGATTTCTCATTCTACGATTGCACACTTGATACAGCTGTACTTTTTAATATTATTCCTGAACGCTATAAGAATCTTAATCTTTCCGAGCTTGATACCTATTTTGCAATGGCAAGAGGTTATCAGGGCGAAAACGGCGATGTTAAGGCTTTAGCTATGAAAAAATGCTTCAATACAAACTACCATTATATGGTTCCTGAAATTGAAGATACAACAGAAGTTAAGCTTACCGGCACAAAGCCTTTTGAGCAATTTAATGAAGCTAATACTCTCGGAGTTAAGACAAAGCCTGTTGTTGTAGGTGCATTTACTTTATTAAAGTTACTCAGATATACTGGTTCAAAGCAAGCTGAAGATTTCTGCGAGGATATTATCAAGGCTTATTTTGATTTACTTGCTGAATTTTCAAAGCTTGATGCAGAATGGGTACAATTTGATGAGCCTTATCTCGTTCACGATTTAAGCGAAGAAGATATTGCACTCTTTAACAAGCTATACAGTGGAATTATCAGCAATAAAAAGTCTGTAAAGCTTTTACTTCAAACTTATTTCGGCGATGTTCGTGACATTTATAATCAGCTTACTGCTCTTGATTTTGATGGCATAGGTCTTGACTTCATCGAGGGCAAGAAAACTCTTGAACTTATCGAGAAAAACGGTTTCCCTAAGGATAAGCTTTTATTCGCAGGCGTTGTAAATGGCAAGAATATCTGGAAAAACAATTATAAGAAAACACTCGCACTTCTTTCCGAACTTAAAGCAAAGGATATAAACACTGTTATAAGCAGCTCCTGTTCCCTACTTCATGTTCCTTATACACTTAAAAATGAAACTAAGCTTTCTGCTGAATATACAAGTCATTTCTCTTTTGCAGAAGAAAAGCTTGTTGAGCTTGCTGAGCTTAAAGTTCTTGCAGACAAGAATAATTTTGAGAATGAGGCTGCATATATTGATAACTGCAAGCTTTTTGAAAACAGAACTAATTGCTATGATGGCGCTGTTCAAAAAAGAGTTGCCGGTATTCAGAAAAAAGATTTTACAAGACTTCCTGAATTTAACGAAAGAGAAAAAATTCAGAAAAAGGAATTTGGACTTCCTGTTCTCCCTACAACTACAATAGGTTCTTTCCCTCAGACTGCTGATGTTAAGGCAAACCGTTCCGCTTTCAAGAAGGGAAATATCTCCGAAAGCGAATATAACGAGTTTAACCGTAAAAAGATTGCTGAGTGCATTTCTTTGCAAGAGGAAATCGGACTTGATGTACTTGTTCATGGCGAATTTGAAAGAAATGATATGGTTGAGTATTTCGGCGAACAGCTTAACGGCTATCTCTTTACTGAAAAAGCTTGGGTACAGTCTTATGGCACACGCTGTGTAAAACCACCTATTATCTGGGGCGATGTTTCTCGTCCTAAAGCAATGACTGTTGAATGGTCTGTATATGCACAAAGCCTTACAGATAAACCTGTAAAAGGTATGCTTACCGGACCTGTTACTATACTTAACTGGTCTTTCCCTCGTGAAGATATATCTATCAAGGAAAGCACTTATCAAATTGCCCTCGCAATTCGTGATGAGGTTTTGGACTTAGAGGCAAACGGAATAAAGGTAATTCAAATAGACGAGGCTGCTCTTCGTGAAAAGCTTCCTTTGCGTAAATCCGACTGGTACTGTGAATATCTCGACTGGGCTATTCCGGCTTTCAGACTTGTTCACAGTGGCGTAAAGGCTGAAACTCAGATTCATACACATATGTGTTACAGTGAATTTACTGATATTATTCCTGCAATCGACCAAATGGATGCTGATGTTATCACCTTTGAAGCTTCTCGTTCTGACTTGCTTATACTCGATTCTCTCAAAGAAAACAACTTCAAGACAGAAGTCGGACCCGGTGTTTATGATATTCATTCTCCAAGAGTTCCATCTGTTGAGGAAATTGAAAATGCTATTGAGAAAATGCTCGAAAAAATCAGCATTGACAAGCTTTGGGTAAATCCTGACTGTGGGCTTAAAACAAGAGGCGAAATTGAAACAACTGCAAGCCTTAAAAATTTGGTTACTGCAACAAAAAATCTTAGAAATAAGATTAAATAATTAAATTTAAACAGCTAACAAAAATGAGTTCGGAATTTTACCGAACTCATTTTTCTATATTTACAGACTTCTCTAAGACACTTAAAGTTTAGGTCAAGCCTTTTTAAAGGCTTGCAGGGTTGAGGGACGGAGTCCGCCCTCTAGGTAGTCCATTGGAAATTTCTTCGACCGCATCAACAAACTTCTATTGCGAATGTCGAGGTTTTGCTTGCAAAACCGATTCTGCGTCTTGGGTGCGGCGGCTCGCCGCTTAAGGGCAACGCCCTTAACTTTTCTTGCTATCTAATTGCGGACTTTGTCCGTAATTTTTGACTAATGTTACTGACAAAAGAAATTAGCGGCGGACAAAGTCCACCGCTAATAGGAGCAAAGAATGTTAAGGGCTTCGCCCTTAAAACCCACCAAAGGCTCCGCCTTTGGAATCCGCAAGCTTTTAAAAAAGCTTGAGCAAAACTTTTATCTGTCTTAGATAAGTATATCAGCTAATTGTATGGGCGAACTGTGTTCGCCCCCCGGTAGTTTCCCCGACCGCGTCAACAAATTTCTTTTATCCACACCGAACGAGGCAAAGCCGAGCGATTCCGCGTCTTGGGAGCGGCGGCTCGCCGCCTTGAGCAAAACTTTTGGCTGTCTTTGGGAAGTGCGACCGCTAAAGTGTCTTTTGGGAAGTTGGTTAGCTAATTAGTAAGTACAACGATTGCCGTCAATGGAAAGTGTTACTACCTGACATGGCACATCTTTACCACTATTTTTGATAGCTGTTTTAACTGCGTATTCTATTCCTCCGCAACATGGTACTTCCATTCTCACAACTGTTATACTTGATATAACATTATTTCTGATAATTTCAGTAAGTTTTTCTGAATAATCTACGGAATCAAGCTTTGGACAACCTATGAGTGTTACCTTTCCAAGCATAAAATCATTATGGAAATTTCCATAAGCATATGCTGAACAGTCTGCGGCAATAAGTAGATTTGCTTCATTAAAATATGGTGCGTTAATCGGTGCGAGTTTAATCTGAACAGGCCATTGACGGAGCTGTGAACTGACAAATGTTGATGAAACATTCTCAACCGAAACATCACGCTTATTAAAGCTTGCTATACGGCTTCCTGGACAACCTCCCATATGTGGAGTTTGGTTTTGTTGCTCAGATTTTTTTTATTTGCCTCAACTGCGGCAGCATCATATTCGGCGGCTTCTCGCTCTATAAATGTAATTGCTCCTGTTGGACAGGTTGGCAAACAATCGCCGAGTCCATCGCAATAATCGTCACGCAAAAGCTTTGCCTTGCCATTTACCATACCAATGGCATTTTCATGACACGCTTTTGCACAAGCTCCACAGCCATTACATTTTTCTTCATCAATCTGTATAATTCTACGAATCATTATATAATCCTCCTGGTTTTTTCTGAATGCAAATTTATTATAACATAGTTCAAACTTTGTGCAATCGTTTTTTGTTTCCAGTTTTAATGCTGATATATGGCAATTTAAAAACAAAAAATATTATACTCATCTTGAATATTTTTTGTTCGTCAAAAATAACAACAATTCTGCTTTTCTTTAATAATACTTGAAAAAAGCAGTCCATATGATATAATTATATAAGAATAAATTTTTATAAATATATTATATATGTCAAAAAAGATACTAAAATAATAAATCCAATTATTAAATTTCGGAAATAGGTGATTTTTGTGAAAATTGCAATTTTCAGTGAAATATATCTTCCGTACCTCAGCGGAATATCAAGCTTTATAAGCGTTCTTAGAAAGAGCCTTATATCGCTTGGTCATGAAGTTCTTGTTGTTACTTCGTCTACTGATGTTTCTTCAACAACCTTTGAGGACGGCATACTTCGCTGTCCTGCGAAATCTGCAAATAACAAATATGGTATGTCGCTGAAAAATCCAAATAACCAGACAATGCTTAAAAAAATTCTTGAATTTAATCCTGATATTATTCATATAAATACTGATACGGCAATGGGTAAGCTTGGTCTTTCGATTGCTCATAGGCTTGGTATACCTACGGTATATTCTATTCAGGATTATTATGAGGATAGATTCTTTTACGAAAATTCAAAAATTAAACTTAAAATTGGCACTATGGTAGAAAAAAGCCGTCTTCTTGATATGGTCGATAACTGTGATGTTATTACTGCATCAAGCGGTCGCGCTCACGAATATCTCGCTTCATCCGGCAGAAAGGATAAACATATAAAGGTTATTCCATCTGATACAGATATAAGTTCTTTTAATTATCAGAATACTACACCTGAAAGTATTCAAAAGCTTCGCGAAAAATATAACATTTCACCTGATGTTACCCTTGCAATGTTTGCCGGCAGACTTGATACTGATAAGAGTGTTGAATACCTTTTGCAAGAATGGGCTCAGTTCATAAGTGTAAGAGATAATATGCACCTTATGATTGTAGGTGACGGAACTGAAATAGATTCTCTCAAGGATTGGACTAAATATCTGAAAATTGAAAGTCAGGTTACATTTACCGGTGAAATTCCACACTCACTTATGCCTGAATATTATGCTGCAAGTAATGTATATGTAAGTGCTGCGACGACAGGTCTGATGTCTATGTCTGTACTTGAAGCAATAGCTTGTGGCTTGCCTGTACTTCTGAAACGTGATAAATATACGCAAGAATTTGTTAAAGAAGGCGTAAACGGTTTTACCTATGAAAAAGCCTCAGAGTTTGGCGACAGAATGAAACAGCTTTCATCTCTTGATGTTGACGGAAAAAGAATTATCAAGAATGTTGTAAGGCGTTCAAGAAATGATATTCCGAGCGATAATATGGCAAAGCAATTTATAGCCGCTTATGAATCGGCTATGAAGAAAAAATCTAAACACTGATTTTATATCTATTTCTTACATACAAATACGAAAAATTTTTGAATTTTTTAAAAAGTTTTTACAAAACCTTGAATATTGTCGAATTTTGTGATATTATATTTCCACACAGAATTATGATTATGGCAATTTTTATGCTGAATATCATATTTTTATTCTGGCTTTTATATGCGAATATAACAAAAATTAATAGGAGGTTTCGATTATGAAATTCGCTAAATTAGGTCTTTTTGCTGCTGGTGTTCTATTCGGAACTGCTGGTATCAAGCTTTTAAGCAGCAAAGACGCAAAGAAAGCATACACACATACAACTGCTGCTGTTCTTCGTGCTAAGGAGAGCGTTATGACAACAGTTACTACTATTAAGGAAAATGCTGATGATATTCTTGCAGACGCTAAGGAAATCAATGAACAGCGTGCCGCAAAAGAAGAAGCTATCGAAGATGCCGCTTCTGAAGATGTAGTTTCTGATGAATCAACAGAAAATAACGAGGACGCTCCTGCTGAGGCTACTGCTGAAACAGAAACAAAAGTTGAAGAATAATTTTCAATAATTTTTATGCATCTATCGCATAATTTAAAAGAGCCGTCCTTTTAGTCGGCTCTTTCTTTTTATCTGGAGGCAAAATAATGAAATGTAAAATATTGCATGAATCTCGTGGCCGTATTCGTGTACATCTTATGTGCAGCCGTATGACACTTCATGACGCTGATATTCTTGAATATTATATGCGTAATATTGAAGGCGTTACAAGTGTTAAGGTATACGACCGAACCCAAGACGCAATTATACTCTATAAAACTGAGCGAAAAAATATTATTCGTGCTTTGGCAGAATTTTCTTTTAAAGCCGCAGAGGCTCTTGAGCTTGTTCCTGAGCATACCTCAAGACAACTTCACAGAGATTTTGAAGATAGACTTGTTTTTTCTACCGTATCTCATATGGTAACAAAGCTTTTTCTGCCAGCACCAATAAAAACCGCCATCACACTTTTCCGCTCTATTAAGTATATTAAGAAGGGCTTGAAAGCTTTACTGAACCGCAAGCTTTCGGTTTCGGTTCTTGATGCAACAGCCGTTTCGGTTTCCATTATACGAGGAGATTTCAGCACTGCTTCTTCCGTAATGTTTATGCTTAATCTTGGCGAAATATTGGAAGATTGGACTCATAAAAAATCTGTCGCTGACCTTGCAAGTACAATGTCGTTGAATGTTGACAAGGTATGGCTCAAAACTGATACTTGCGAAGTGCTTGTTCCTATCGGAGATATACAGGCAGGAGATAAGATTGTTGTAAGAACAGGAAATATGATTCCGCTTGATGGTAAGGTTATAAGCGGAGAGGCCACTGTTAATCAGTCATCTATGACAGGTGAATCTTTGCCGGTTGTTAAAACAGTAGGCAGTTATGTTTATGCCGGAACTGTCGCCGAGGAAGGCGAATGTGTAATCTGCGTAGATAAGGCTTCCGGCAGCGGTAAGTATGACAGAATCGTTCGTATGATTGAGGAATCTGAAAAGCTCAAATCCGCAGCCGAAGATAAGGCTTCTTCTCTTGCAGACAAGCTTGTTCCATATATGCTCGGAGGAACAATTCTAACTTACCTACTCACAAGAAATGTCACAAAAGCTATGGCTATTCTTATGGTTGATTTCTCTTGTGCATTAAAGCTTGCTATGCCTATTGCAGTATTATCTGCAATGCGTGAAAGCAACGACTACAACATTTCTGTAAAGGGCGGACGCTTTCTTGAAGCTGTCGCAAACGCTGATACGGTTGTTTTTGACAAGACCGGTACTCTTACCTATGCTACTCCAAAGGTTGCAAAGGTAGTTACCTTTGGTAATCATACTGAGGACGAAATGCTTCGTCTTGCTGCTTGTCTTGAAGAACATTATCCTCATTCTATGGCGAATGCTGTTGTTGATGAGGCTAAAAAGCGCGGTCTTTCACACGAGGAATATCACTCTGAAGTTAAATATGTTGTTGCACATGGAATTTCAAGTGCTGTAAATGATAAGAAGGTTATTATAGGAAGTTATCATTTCGTATTTGAGGACGAGGGCTGTTCTATTCCTGAGGGCGATGAGGAAAAATTCCACTCACTTTCTCCTGAATACTCCCACCTTTACCTTTGCATTTCGGGTGAGCTTGCTGCTGTAATATGCATATATGACCCACTTCGTTCAGAGGCAAAGGACGCTATTGCTGCTTTGCATAAGTGTGGTATATCCAAAGTTGTAATGATGACAGGCGACAACAAAAAGACTGCTAAAGCAGTTGCCAAGATTGTTGGCGTAGATGAATATTATGCTGAAGTTCTACCTGAAGATAAAGCTGATTTCATAAGAAATGAAAAAGCAAAAGGCAGAAAGGTTATTATGATTGGTGATGGAGTCAACGATTCTCCGGCACTTTCTGAGGCTGATGCAGGTATTGCAATAAATACCGGTGCGGCTATTGCCAAGGAAATTGCCGATATAACCATCGCTTCCGAAAATCTCTTTGAAATTGTTACTTTGAGAAAATTAAGCGAAGCACTTATGGCAAGAATACACAGAAATTATCGCTTTATTGTTTCGTTCAATCTTATGCTGATTATTCTCGGTGTAAGCGGTATAATTCCTCCGACAACATCTGCTCTATTTCACAATATATCAACATTGGGAATTAGCTTAAAGAGTATGACCAATTTACTTGAAGAAAAAGATTCTGAAGAATAATAATTTAAAACAGCTTATATTAAGCAGCTTGCAAATCTATAAATTGATTTGTGAGCTGTTTTATTTTGTTCGGAATTATTTACAACATAAGTAAATAATAATATAACAAAGATTTTTTCATCTGCTAACGACAAAAGAAAATATTGCCTTATGTGAAAATTATTTTTCTATATATTGTATAAACTCAAATTTATTTATTTTACTGAAATTTTACTAAATTTATAAAAGCATTTTAAATATCTTATTGTATATTAGACCTATAATATTATATAATATATCAAAACTGCCCAATAGTTATAATATTGATTGCGAGGTTGACTATGAAAACTCTATTAAAGGGAATAATTGTCGGAATAGGTGGTATTGCTCCGGGCTTGAGCGGAAGTGTATTGCTTGTTATTTTCGGATTGTATCAAAAAACTCTCAATGCCATAAGCACTCTTTTTAAGAACTTTAAGAAAAATGTTATTTTTCTAATTCCATTAATAATTGGATTTGGAATTGGTGTATTGATTTTTAGCAAGGTAGTCGATTTTTTCTTAAATAATTTTGAAATGCAGACTCGCTTTACTTTCCTTGGTCTTGTTCTTGGCACAATTCCATTATTCTTTAAAGAAGTTAAAAAGAATGGGTTTTCAAAAAAATACTATATATTTATAGTTGCGGCGGCTTGTGTAGGCATTACACTTTTTTCACTGAACAGTGGTGCTTTTCCTCAAATAAAAAATCCGAACTTTTTACAGGCTGTATTATTGGGAGTGGCTGTTGCAGCTTCATCTATAGTTCCAGGCGTTGACAGTGCAGTAATATTATCTACATTTGGTTTATATGAACTATATGTCAGCTCGCTTGCAAATTTAAATTTCAGAGTATTGATTCCTGCCGGATTTGGCTTACTTATCGGCGCTTTTTTAATTTCATTTATAATGAATGTCTTGGTTAAAAATTTCTATACAGCTACATTCTCAATAATATTTGGATTGTTTATCTCCATTATTCCAAGCGTTCTAAACGAAAGCTGTGTATTAAGCTTGAATACTACTTCGGCAATTTCAATATTGTTTTTAATTTTGGGATTTATCGTTTCTTTCTATCTCGGTGATATTCAGAAAAACAATGAAAGAATAAAACACATATTTAGACGAAAAGAGACTTGATATTATATCTATGAGCGTACAAAATTTGCTTTAACCGAAAAATCAAGCTTTACAGATTTTAATGTCTCGTGCCAATCTTTGATTTTTTCAAAATCATAATAAAAACCGTTTTGTGCCTTTTTCCCTATTCTAAGAATATCGCTACTATAAGTTTTTATGGCTTTTTCGGCAGTTTCATAACACGATTTTTTAAGAAACTTCTCGACTTGTTCGAGGAGTTTTTCGTTTTGCGAATTACTACCCTCGGGAAGTTCAAGAGATACTTCGAGATTTTTTGAATAATTAAATATATCTTTATTATGGCTAATGTTATTTTCGGACTTCGCTGAAACTATCTTTATAGGCGTTTTTTTATCGTCATCAAGAGAAATGACCGCACCACTTACATTATCTGAAAGAATATTAAGAATTATAGATTCGTTTGTTGTAAGCGTTCCGCTCATCTTTCCCTTACGAAATAAAGCTACACCGTCAGGAATTATTCGTGCTTTGCTTTCATCAAGCGTTAGTATAGGAACAGAAATGTCATAAATTCCGCTATTATCTGACGCTTTATATTCTTTATATTCACAAGCTTTGACTGTACCGTCTGAATAATCTCCGCCAATCATAGCAATATCTTCGGCAGTCATTGTATCAAGAACCTTTTCGTTACTTAACATATTTGCGGTATTTCCCTCTGTTACATAAATAAAAGCATCAGGTCTTGCCTCAAAGCTATTATTAAAGTATGAAAGAACTTCATCAGCAACCTTGGCGGCTACTTTATTCATAGCTATAAAACGATTACTGCTAAGCATAACTTGTCTTCCTGTATTGCGTGAAATATTATCAAAACATTCTGCAACAGAACTTCCTGATGCAGAAACTATATTTGGTGGTAAGGCTTCTTCTGTACTCTCGATATTTAATACCATAGCTGTAAGTGTATATTTATCATTTTCTTTATCTATGCCTATACCCTCTACTATGACTTTTTCGTTAAGCTCTGCCCTACTCATACAACCTGAACATGTAAGAACAGTCAAACCTATTCCTATTGTTAAAATAAGAGCCTTTGCTCCGCTCTTTTTGCGAGTTTTATTTTTCTTTCCACTTGATTTTACTGCATAACATATCAGTAAAAATGTTGGTATAAATACCGCTGAAATAAGAGTAAACCACAACCAGAAATTGATGTTAAAGATAAAGCTTGTAAATCCCATATCTGCTGTCACCGTCCCGAATATTAAAATTGCTGCTCCTCCGACTATAATTGCAAAGCGTGACGCTCTCTTGCCAAAAGCCTTACCTACGCACAAGGCAAAAAGATACAAAAAGAGAGAAAGTCGGCAGAATAGACCTGCCGTCCACAATCCTATGAATAATGCGTCCAGCCTTTGTAAAAAACCGATATTTACAGTTTTTGCCGCCTGATAAACCGGGAATACGCTATTCTTGAGGTAATCTCCAAGCGAACCTGTTACAAGAATTATTGAAATCATTACCAAGATGAAAATTGAACTACACCAAAGCACACTACCCTTTGCGATATTTCCTTTAACTATAGGATATAAAACCGCTATCGCAGGTATGCAGGACATTCTTGAAAGCATAAGAATTGTGCCATTATAGGTTGAAGTGTAACTTGTTGATAAAATCGTACGGTAATTTTCAGTATCGATAGATGGTGTAAGAGCAAAAATCAAAATAAGAACGGTTGCGATAAGTCCTATCAGAATAAGTCCTGACGCACGAGCGATTGCCTCAACTCCCTTAAATGCACCATAGCAAGATGCCACCAAAACAGCTACAGCTACCGCAAAAACAGGTGCTTCTCCATTAACTCCAAGAGAAACGAATTTATTATAAAGTGCAATTCCGTAACCGCAAACCATTATAAAATATACTGCATAAAACAGCGAAATTATAATTGAAAGCCTTTTGAAAATATCTTCGCCATATTCCAAAACAGACATATCACGATTCAGCTTCCACAAGAGAAGTGTTGGAATAAGCATTATCAATGAAAGCGGAAAAGCGAACATCGCCGAAAGCAAGTGATTCCACATATCATCATCCGAAGATAATTCGGGGCTATATGTTATTGTTACGATTGCTCGGCTTATGAACAGCAATACAAAAAGCTGTCCTGCTGTTATCATTCCTCTGTTAGTCGTCATCGTCATCACTTCCTTGAATTTCTGTGCCGGGCATACTCTGAATAGTTGAGGTGGATTTTGAAAGTAATTTCCAACCCGCTCTCACAAATACATCTCGCATAGCTGTCATACTGAACGGAGAAACCGGTGCTGTATAAGGAACATCAAAGCTTTTCTTTCCGCAGATATTTACAAGCACCATACAGAATAAAAGCATTACTCCCCATATTCCGAGAAATGAACCGGCTATTATAAATAAAAACCTCAAAACTGCTGTCGGGGCATAAAGGCTCGGAATTACATATGAACATATCGCTGTCAGGGCTACGACCATAAGTGTAGGCGCTCCGATTAAGCCTGCATTTACAGCGGTTTCTCCTATTACCAATGCTCCGACTATACTTACTGCGTGTCCTAAGGGCTGTGGCATACGCAAACCGGCTTCTCGCATTATTTCATAGACAAAATGAATTACTATTGTTTCTACACCGAGTGGCATAGGCGTTGCTGCTATTGAACCTGCAATTTTTCCTAAAAGCTGTGACGGGAATAATTCAGGGTGAAACGAACCTACTGCAACATATACTCCGGGAAGCATTATTGCTATGAAAAATGCTATATACTTAAGCCAACGAGTAAATGTCGCAAAATATGCACGATTAGAATAATCATCGAGCGTTTGAAAATATTCTACAAACAAAAACGGAACTATCAGGGCTGAGGGTGTTCCATCAACTAATATCGCAATTCTTCCTTCGGAGATTTTTCCACAAACTGTATCGGGGCGTTCGGAAATTCCAACTCCACTGAAAAATGAAAAATCACCCTTCTGCTCAAGATAAGGCGCAATATAACCTGATGCCATAACCGTTTTAAGATTTATTGAATTAAGACGCTTTTTTAGTTTTCGCAAAATACTCGGAGAAACTATATCTGTCATATAGCAAAGGCAAATATCGGTTTTGCTCTCACTGCCGATTGTCATTGTTTCAAATTTCATTTTTGGAGTTTTCATTCTTCGGCGAATGAGCGACATATTTATTCTTAGCGGTTCTACAAAGCCCTCTTTGGAACCTCTTTGCACTACATCGGAATCCGGTTCGGAAACACTTCTAAAGCTAAAGCCTTGTATGCCGAGTGCAAGCATTTTTGCGTAACCGTCAACAGCAACTACCGCAAAACCTGACATAATGAATTTGTCTACATCTTCAATAGTTGCAATTTCTATCTGCTCGGAAGTACAGAGAACAGTATCGGAAATTTTTCTGAAAGCCTCTTCCGGAGTACAGTCATAGCTTTCATTCGAAACTGGCCTTATTACGCCCAAGGCAAGAATTTCCTTATTAACCATACCCTCTATTGTGATTACTCCAAAGCGGATACCATTCAAAGTCATTTTATGAATTGTTAGGTCAGCACTCTTATCAAAGCGTTTTTCGAGAATTGCAGTATTCTCATCTAAAGATTTAGAGAGTGGTGTTGTTTTTTCTTCTTTCTTTTTGGGTTCTGGTTTTTGATATATATTTTTCAGCTCGTTTATAAAACGATACACAATATCACCTCATATTGTTATACTCAAGCGGCGAGCCGCCGCTCTCAAGACGCGGAATTGCGTCAGGTGACGACCTGCAGCAAGCCTCGCTCGTAATGAATTAGGAAAGATTGTTGACGCAGTTGACTAAATTTCCAATGAGCTACCGAACGGGCGAAAACAGTTTGTCTCTACTTAAAATTTAGGGCAAAGTCCTTAACCTGTTTTTATTTTGAGGAATTTTTTGCGAATTATTCCACAAATTATTGATACAATATAACTTGAAGTGAAAGGTGTTGAATTATGATTATTTCTGTTATACGAACTATTCTACTTTATATAGTGATTATTCTTGCGATAAGGATTATGGGAAAACGACAGATTGGAGAATTACAGACAAGCGAACTTGTAGTTACGCTTCTGATTTCTGATATTGCTGCAATTCCTATGCAAAATACTGAACAAAGTCTTTTGAGCGGTATTGTGCCTATTCTTATTCTTATCGTCTGTGAAATTATAATATCTCTCCTTATGCTTAAACGAGCCGGTTTTCGCAGAATCATCTGCGGAAAGCCTATTGTTATAATCTCTGACGGCAAAATCAATCAGGGCGAAATGCACCGACTTAGAATGAGTACGGAAGATTTATCTGAGGAACTTAGACAACAGGGTATTTTTAACATTGAAGATGTAGGATTTGCTATTGTAGAAACAAACGGCAAACTGAGTGTTCTTAAAAAGCCTGAAAAGGATGTACCTACCGCTAAGGAGCTTGGAATAAAACCAGATGATAAAGGGCTTGAGGCTGTTGTAATAAGTGACGGAGAAATTTCAAAATGTTCTCTCAAAATATGTGGTCTTAGCAGAGATTGGCTTTTTGACACACTAAAAAAGGAAAACACCGAATTAAACGATGTTTTCCTTATGATTGCCAACAGACAAGGCGAATATAAAATTATTGAAAAGGAGCGTAAGATTTGAAACGATTATTTATAGCAATTATTTTGATTTTTATTGTAGCAGTATTATGCACTTTTGAATTTACGCTGAATACAAAAGAAGCTCAACGCGCTTCTGAACACTTAAAAACAGCACAGCAACAAATGACTGACGGTAATGAAAAAGAAGCTATCCAAACAATTAAAAAGCTTAAAGAGCTTTGGGAAAGCAATGTTGAATCTATGCTGATATTTATTTCTCATGAAAAGCCTGACGAAATCTGCGAAAATATCGCTGTCGCAGAAAGCTATCTGAAAAGCGGCGAACTTCCTGAATTTTATGCAGAATGTAAGCGTATTGAAAATGAACTTGAGCATTTCAGAGATCTGGAAATTCCTACTATAAATAATATACTATAAAGTTTATATTATTCTAATATAAGTTTTATGGTAGCTAATGCAGAAATTACCAATGAACTACCGATTAGGGCGGACTACGTCCGCCCTTGAAAGAAAGGAATGTTAAGGGCTTTGCCCTTAAAACCCACGAGGGACTCCGTCCCTCGACCCTGCAAGCTTTTGAAAAAGCTTGAGCAAAACTTTTAATTGTCTTAGGAAAGTTTGTTAGCTAATTGACAGTTTCTTTATCTATGTCAACACACTTACTTTATTTTATGGCAGTCCACAGTTTTTTAACTGATTTCTGCGAATCATCACCACAGAATATTACTATCTCATCTTTTGAATGAATTACTGTATCTCCTCGTGGAATATATAACTGTTCTCCCCTCACAACAGATACTATAAGAGATGATGCCGGCATTTTTATATCTTTGATTGCATAGCCGTCAAGTGCTGAATTTTCCGGCAAAGTAAATGACAATATTGCAGCTTTTCCTCTATTCAAGGTTGCAAGAAGTTGAGCGCCAGCATTTACGACCTCTTGTTCTATCATCTTGGTTATTATTTCTGTACTACTAACAACTATATCAATATCAAGCTTTCTCATAGCCTCAAGATTTCTTGGATTATTTGCACGAGCTATAACTTTTGGAATTTTCAACTCATTTTTGGCAAGCTGTGAGGCTACTATATTATCCTGGTCACGACCTGTAACTGCTATAAAGCAATCTACATCGTTGAAATCTAAAGAATTAAGTGTTTCTATATTTGTGGCATCTCCGCAGACAACTTCTATCTGAAGTTCGTTTGCTACTTTTTCGCTTGCTTGTTTTGAAATTTCAATAACCGATACATCATATCTTCGGTCAATCAAATTTCTTGCCAAGCTATAACCAAGTCTTCCGCCACCTGCAATTATAACCTTCATAGCTTTTTTCCTTTCGTACTGAAATTATCCTTCTCTGATATATAGAGCTGTATCTCCTGACTCAACCTCTATATTTGACATCAGGTCATAAATAAGCACTTTTCCGCTTTTACGCTTGATTCCAAACAATGACGCACCATCTTTTAATGGCAAGGCTGAAATTGCTCTGCCTACATATTTATCGTCAACCTTGATTGAATCAATCATAAAATTGGAATTATCAGCAATATTGATGTTATCTCCTCCACCAATAATGGCAGAGTAAATAGCATTAGCTGAAATGTTGGTTTGACATATCGTTTTCAGACCAAATTTATTTTTGAAGGCATTTTCACGATAGGAATTAGTTATTCGGGTAATAACATTCTCTACTCCGAAAAATTTCTTTACAATCTGTGAAACCGTTATATTGAGGTTGTCGTCTGATGTTACTACTGCAACGGCATCGCAACTTTCTACACCTGCATCACGCAGAACATCCATATCCATAGCTATGCCTGTTACAAAAAGCCCGTCAAAATCTTCGTGCAGAAGATGTATTCTATCAGGATTTTCGTCAACAACAGAAACATCGTGGCCATTTCTATCAAACTCGTTTGCAAGAACAGAACCTAAATTTCCACAACCAATTATGAGTATATTCATAATAATGAATCCTCCAAAACGGACATATTATTTAAGTAAAAGCTTTTTGGCTTTTTTAAGACTACCGTCCATAACCTTATAATCAGCAAGAAGTTCACCTTCAATTTCAGGCGATATATTTGTGTGAATATAGAGGGAAGCAAGTCCCGCATCGTGCGAACCTTTTATATCGGTTATGTAATCGTTGCCAATCATAATTGTTTCTGATTTCTTTAGTTTATAGCGTTTGAGAATTGTTTGGTAGAACTTTACATCAGGCTTTTTGCAACCCTCATCTGAAGAAATTACTATACCGTCAAATTCATCATAAATTCCGAGAAGTTTTAATTCTGGCTTTGTGAATGAACTTTGTGCATTGGAAAGTAAATAAACTTTTCCGCCTGCTTCTTTTAAAGAGCGAAGTAAATCTAAAGCACCATCATAGAGCTTAATATACTTTAATGACATTGCACGAAATGAAGCAGCTAAAAATGCAGCTAATTCATCGCTGCATTCTGCTCCCTTTTCAGTTACAAGCCCCTTGAAAACATCAAGAAGTTCCGGCTCCGGCTCATCTGTATACTTTGTTGCTGGAACAGCCTTTTTTGCCTTTTCGCAAAGTTCATTATACTTACTTTGAAGTTCCTTTGTTTTATATTTTGCACCATACATAGCAAGAAGATTCTTAAAACCACGCCAAAGGCTTTTTTTGCCCTCGTCTGTATGAATATCTACTAATGTTCCATAAAGGTCAAAAAGGTAATTTTTATACATAAAATTTTTCTCCAATCCAAATGAATTTTACCCTATTTTAATACATTTTTGAAGATAAATCAACATTTTATAGGATAAATTTTGTTTATTTTTTTATTTAACAAAAGTTAAAAGTTTCATCAAATTTTCTAAGATACTTAAAAGTTAGTTCAAGGCGACGAGCCGCCGCTCCCAAGATGAGGAATCGCTCGACAAGTCTCGCTCGTAGTGAGTATATGAAGTTTACCCACACAGAGGTCTAAACTACCGAATGGGTGAACATAGTTCGCCCCTACGATTTGTTAAACAATTTCTTTAAGACATTTAAAATTTAGGTCAAGCCTTTGGTTGCCGTCCACAGGCGGCGAAACATTTTATACCTCTCAAAGCTTAGGAAGGTATAAAAATATTCTAGTGGAATGTTTTTCTTAGGAAGTTCCCTGTGAATATCAAGCTATGGTGAAAATGAAAAATTGCTTTCTATAAGCAAAATCTCTATATTCTCAATTAACTTAAAGCTACTATAAACTAACAACCTACATCATTTAACAATAAGGTCTTTGTTTATGACAACCTGCAATAGTCCTACTCTTGTACTCTTTAAAAGCGACATAAAAACTTGAGTTAATGCCTTGCGTGTAGGTTCATCAAGGTCCTTGATTGATTTAAGCATAGTTATTGCATTCATAAAAAGATTGCCTTCAAGCTCTTTTACAGTATTGGCATTTGTCTTTGTAAGAATTGTATACATAGTATCAACAAATTTTTCACGTTGTTTATAATCTAAATTTGCAATCCACGCTTTGAGCGTATAATCAATGAATATACTTGTATTATCGACAGCCTCAAGACAAATAAAACTATCTATCTGCACACTCCAAGAATAAAGGTCGTGCTGTAAAAGCCCAAGTTGTGTGCTATGTACAATAATATATCTTTCTTCGTGACCAAGCAACATTCCTACAACAGATGATTGTGGCACAAATGTATTAACTTTATCGCAAATTCTCTTATAGCCTTCTTTTTGCAAAACTTTTTCATCAAAACCTGGTCCATCAAAATTATAAACGATTTCTATTCTATTTTGAACAGTCTCGCTACAAAACGCTGCAGAGTAAACTGCGAGATTTCCTCCCTTTGAGTGTCCGCCAACAAGCATATTTTCACTATGCTCTGATGCGATTTTTTCTATATAATCAACAGCTAATTCTTGTGCGGGCACTGGAAAAACAAAGCCCATATTGAAATCTTCTTTCCAACCTATAAGCGTATTGTCTGTTCCTCGGAAAGATATATAAAGCTCACTTTCGTTAATTCTTATTGTAATAGCAGAAAATTGCGTCTGCGTTTTCTCGTCAATTTTATTGACATAAGCAAACAGTTTCATACTATTAAAACGCCTACTATTTAAAAGTTCATTTAAAAATTGAATATCCTCTTTTTGTATGACTATATTTTCTATATTTGGATAGGCTATCAATTTTTTTGCCATTTCTGCGATTGTTATTTCTTTATTCGAATTTTGTTTCATTATAAGCTCAAACGGCAAGTAAGACAATCTTGCAAGAATAACTCCATCTACATCATTAAATTCCCTTTCACTAAAGGATAAATCGCCACGCCAAAACATATAATCAAAAATATTATTCGCCATTACATCTCCCCCTATATAATATAACTAAATTAATATGTAAAATAAATAGCAAATATTCTTTTTATACAATAGAATTGTTATCTATTCTTGTAAAAAACGCTTCCGCAAATTTATACGGAAGCGTTTTATTTTTATTTATTATTCTTTCTTAAAGAGTAGCTCTTAATTGTTGCAAAAACAAGCAAACCTGCAATACAGAACATAAATATATATGGTGTATTATTTGAGTCATCAGAAGTTTTTACAGGCGGTGTTGGTGTAGACGGAACTGAGCTTTCTATATCCTCTTTAGAATTAACAACAGTTAATTCTACAATATTACCTGCTCTGCGAACATAGCGAGTATTTTCGAGCTTAACTGAACCGTGGCTTGATAATGTAAATTCACGCGGATTTGAATCAAGTATATATCCAGTTGGAGCTTGAGTTTCTATAAAACGATATGTTCCGAATGGAAGCCTCTTAATGACTATCTGTCCTTGTGCATTTGTAGTCAAATCTGAACCGTAAGATTTCCAATAGTAATTGCCCTTTGAATCTGAGCCTTTCTCGACATTATCGGGAATATTTTCGGAATCATTATAATAGGTTTTGCTTTGAAAGCTGAAAGTTGCTCCAGCAAGAGGCTCTGCATTATCGCCGCGCTTATTCAAAATTACTGCTGACTGACTAAAAATTTCATTCTCTGCAAATTTTGCCTTCATATTGATGTCGTATATCTTTTTATTATCGCTCATATAAGGCATAATTGTTATTGACGGTTGAATTATATATTCATCATCTTCATCAGGCTGAATTATAAGATATAATTTATCTGCTGAAAGATTTTTAAAATATGCCTTTCCATCAGACTGAATATCAGTTACAATGCCAGAAATATTATTGTTTTTTGCATATTCTTCAAGTGTGTAACTAATTTTCTTAGCTATACTTGTATCTTCCCAGCCATCAAAAGAAACTTTGCAATCTTTAAAATTGTCATTCATTATATAGCTTCCGTTGACATAATCTGCAACATCAATCAGTTTTAAATTTATACCTTGAGTAACCTCGTTTACTTCAACAGTTATTGAGCCAAGCTTTGTATCGGATGCATTAACACCTATAACCGAAAAGCTTATTGCAAATGCACATAACATAAGCATTGCTATAAATTTTTTCAGATATTTATATCTCATAAAATTTCCTCCCTCTAAGATTTTTGTTTTTCTTTGCTTGCTTTTTCTTTATTTTTGCTTTTCTTACCTACCGGCAAGAAAAGAATTAACAAAATTATCGCTATGACTATTGTAGCAACAATAATCGCTGCAATAGTTGCTATAACTTCAACCGGAAGCTGTTCCTTATCGTCATTTTGTGTTGGCGGTGTAGCGGTAATTTCTTTTGACTTTTCTTCATATGGAATACGGGTTCCACGAACAAGAAGTCTGTGGTCATTGATGCCATATGGTGTACAGGTTAAAAGTGTGACATAGTCTTCGCCTTCGATAATCTGTATGTCACTATCATCTTCGGGCAAAACCACTTTAATCTGGTCAACCTTATACGCAAGAACCTTGCCAAGGACATGAATATAAAATACATCACCAAGTTCCATTTTGTCAAGGTCTGTAAAAAGCTCTGCAGACGGCAAGCCTGTGTGTGCAGGCAAAACTGCATGGGTACTTTTTCCACCAACCGGAAGCGATGTTCCCTCCATATGACCTACACCTTTTTGGAGGACTTCATCAGACATATCATGAAAAATCGGCAAATAAATATTTATTTTTGGAATATCTATATAGCCGATTGCGTCTGTTACTGTTAAAAGTGCTTCATAGTTTATTACTGAAAGTGCTTGTGTATCCTTTTTTGCAAGGGCTTCATTATAATCTTTTGCTTTTTTCTCGAGAGCTTCAATTTGTGAAGTATCCATTTTCTTGACTGCATCATTATATGAGCCAATTTCTACACGAGATGTATATACTGAAAGCCAATTACTGACTTTCGGATATATAAAAATTGCAATGCCAACGAGCAAAAACAGAAAGATAAATACAAGCGGAAGCCTGCGCTTTACACGCTTTTTTATTGTTCCCATTGCTATTCCTCCTGCTTTTCATTTGATTGCTTATCTTGCTGATATTTTTCTACTTTTTTGCGGTCCTTATGAAGTATTATACAAGCAATAATGAAAACGATAATAGCAATAAGTACAATCACACCGATTATAATAATCTGGTTTATAACATTCTGAAATAGTGCATCATCAGATGTCGGCGGCTCAGTAATTTCTGAGGTACTTCCGCTATTCTCATCAGGAGTATATGGAACACGAGTTCCACGCACAAGAAGTCGGCGGTCATTGATGCCATAAGGTGTGCAAGTTAAGAGTGTGACATAATCTTCTCCGGAAACAATCCTAAGATTATCCGTTTCATCCGGCTTAACATCTTGGATTTTATCAATCTTATAGGCAAGAATTTTATTAAGAATATGTATATAAAACATATCGCCTATTTTGACTTGGTCAAGCTGGGTAAACATTTCAGCACTCGGCAAACCCGTGTGTCCCGAAATTACACTATGTGTATTTTTGCCGCCAACCGGCAAAGAAGTATTTTCGAGATATCCACAACCTTTTTCGAGGACTTCATGAGAAGTACCATAATATACGGGTAAGTAGATATTAACCTTTGGTACATCGACATAACACATTATACCGTCTGTGCGATTAAGACACTTTGCGTCTACATTGGTTTTTAAGCCGCCGTAAAGACTTTTGTTATACTCATTAGCTTTGGCGAATAGCTCGTCAATTTCCGAGGTATCAAGATTTTTAACCTCTTCATCATAGCTGCCGATAACAACATTGGCGGTCATAACCGAAACCAAATTACCCACGAATGGATAAAGAACGGACGCAACACCAACAAAAAAGAGTATTGCCATAACAAAGAGCGGCCATTTCCTAAGCTTTTTGTGTTTCAAGTTTTTACGCCCTTTCGCAAAGTTTTCCGAGAGGCTTGCCACATTTCTGAGCCAAGCCCCTTGGAAAACCTGCTCCGACCAAAACGGAGCGGAGCAGATTTAACAATTAGCTAAGTGAAATTAAAGAGTAAGTATAAATTATTCCTCAATCTTTCTCTTCTTCATGTAAACGATAAGCATGATACCAGCTACAAGTACTACACCTGCACCAGCAACTGTGAAGATGATTGTGCCCATTCCACCTGTGCCTGGAAGTGTTTGGCCTTCTACGTTTGTAATTGTTCCAGTATAGTATGTTCCATCAGTACTTGCTTCCAATTTAAGTGTTGAGTTCTCTGTTGAAAAATTAAATACACCGTTGTATTCGCCACCCTCTGTAAGAGGAGCCGCAATTGTGAATTCTACAGGAGCAAGCTTAGCATAGCCTTCTGGTGCCTTTATTTCTTCGAGTTTATAATCGCCTACATCGAGTCTCTCGAATGTGGTGCTATTAACTGTAGCAGTTGTTGTAAATGTAGCGATTTGCTCGTAAGTACCAGTGCTATTCTTTTTAGAAAGTGTGAAACTTGCTCCAGCTATTGGAGTTGTTTTTTTCTGTCCATCTTTACCAACGAATTCCTTAACAAAATCCATTTTTGTTCTGTAGACAGTTACCTTATCATCAATATCTGTAGGCTTTTCAGAATTTGCTTCTTTATAGTCATTATCAAATGAAACCTTAGCGTCATTGACGTTACCTGTTGTATTTACTACAGCATTCTCATTAACTTCTGCATCAAATTTAACAACTACATCCTTGCCACCATTAGCAAGTACATAAGCATCTGAAAATACTACTTTAAATCCACCATCACCAGTATTTTTTGTTATAGTATAGTCTGTTCCTTTTGTTGCTGTTGTACCACCTGTAATTTCAACAACAATACCGTCTGTTGGATCACTATCATCAGCTACTTTATCGAATTTAATAGATAATCCAGCTGTTGGAGTATCAGTAATAGTATAATCTTGTGCTATTTCCTTTACAGCATCAGCATAAGATGGAATCTGAGATTTAATAGAATAGGAAACTGTATCACCTATCTTTACAGCTGCTGAATTTTTTGATGTAGAAACATTATCTGTTTTACTATTTACACTTTCAATAGACTTATCAACAGATATTGAAGAAGTCTTTGGAGCAACAGTTAAATTGCTAGCAGCAGTAATAAGAGATGGTGCTATATTCATCTGTGCATCTGCTGTAGGAACAACAAGATAGTAGCAATTAGAATCCAAAGTTACAGTAGTATCTGCTGTAATATCCGGCACAGTTACATCAGGTGCAGTAGCTGCAGGTACCAATGCATCTGTTAATGCCTTTATATTTGCTTTGTAATTATTAGGATTAGCTGTTGCGGAACAATATTTAGATAATTTCTTGTCTGCATCTGAATCTTTAAGTGAAAATGTATCAGTGGAATTATCTGACTTTGTCATTGTTACGCTTACATCTTTAAAAGCTTCTTGAACAGCATAGTTAGCATCAAAAACCTTATATATATTATATGTTGTTTTTAATGCTTTAGAAGTAGTAGCATGCTCATCCAAATTATTTACAGGCTTAACTGTGATTGTAACACCGGCTGCAAAAGCAGTCATTGGTACCATAGATGCTGCGAGTACAACAGCAACAGCAGCGGCAGTCATTCCTTTAAAGATTTTCTTAGCTTTCATAATTTTTACCTCCATATCGGATAATATTGTTTTCTGTGCGATTCCATTTTTTAGCAGTTATATGATTATATGCCTCGCACCTTAGCTTATAATCAATAACTTTTTCAGGAGGATTATTGCACCTCCTTTGATGACTTTTTTATATGCAAAAATGCATATTTTTTATTTAATAGCAACAAACCACCTGCTAACGCTATGGCTATTGCTCCAAATAAAACGAAATTAAATGGATTTTTACCTTCTCCACCTGCTTCCGGCATTACTATCGGAGCAAGTTCCTTATTCGTTACTGTAAGACCATCGTCAGAATAACTTACAACAAAGGTTTTGCCATCAATAGTTATTCTACCATTATCAGCAACTCCAACTTCTTCAATGGTATACTCATAATCCTTTCCTACTAAATCAGTTTTAGGAAGATTATTAAATGTATATTTCCAACCAGACTTATTATCAAGTGTAATGACGTTGCCATAAGATTTGCCATTTTGCTTAAGCTGTAGTTTTATACTTAAATTACTTGTATCGGTCATATCAGAATCGGTACTATCTTTCCATTTCTTTTCTACAGTAACAGAAGTCTTGATTCTTGTATTGGTTATTATTGACTTGTTATCACTATGTATGACAGTCATCTCATAACCCTTAGGAACTACACTTTCTATAACTCGGTATGTTATATCATTACCACCAGATTTTTTTGGCAAATCAGTGTATTTATATGTCCAAGTTTTTCCGTCAGAATCAACTATTAGGTTACTTCTATTACCACCGGCAACTGTAAAACCGCTTGATGTTTTTTTAATACTTACATTACCATTCTTAACATTTGTAAAACTACCTGTGGTTTTACTTTGAAGCTGTAAAGTGATTTGTGTATCATTTTCCGGAACTCCATCAGACCAATTTTTTATCGCTGTATACTCAGTAAGCTGAGGAGCTTCCTTATTAGTAACTGTTACAGTAATATCACTGCCACTAACTATGGTACCAGTCTTTGGACTATACGATACTGTATAATCATCACCATTAGTTTCACTGACATTAAAGTTTGTTCCAACAGGGATACCAGTTATTTCAGCACTTGCTTCTGAGCTACCATTTGGTATTGTTACATTAACTTGCTTAGTAACCGTGCTATTTTCAAGATTAATGCCACCAACATTCGTAAATTCGACATTGAAATTAAATGTCTTATCACTTGTAGCAGTTAATGGGTTGCCATCAGAATCAATAAGTTTTTTAGTTATCTTTAACTTTTGTGTTTTTATACTATTTATAAACTTAACTTTATCCGGAGCACTGATAGAACCAGAAAACTTAAATGCATTAGTATAAGCAGTTGAATTATCATCTGCATAATACTTATTCTTACTGCTATAAGCAGAAGCTGTACTATCGGCTCTTAATGTTTTTCCTGAATATAATTGCCATTCAGTTGAGAACAGGTCTGATATGTTATACTCAGTATTATTATATTTATACTTATCTGCCTCATGTACTTTTAAACTAGAACCTGTATCAAACTGATTTACAAAATGAGAAATATCACCATTTTCAAGTGTAAAAGCACCTTCATTGCTTGTTTGCTTTATTGCTGTATCTGTATTTAAGGTATATTCCTTTTGCGTTTGTGTAAAACTACCAGATTCATCAACATAACTTGCATATCCTATATCGGAAATATAGAACTTTGTGCTAGCCCAAAATGAAACCATTAAATACTTGACATTACTTAAATTAATACCAGAATTCTTTTCTTTCAATTTACTAATGGATATTTTAATTTGCTTCCATTTACCGGACTCAAATTTATTATTATTGCTATTATAAGAAAGGAATTCAGCCCAACATTCCGGAGCAGTTTCTAATGTAGACATCAAAGCTCCAATATCATAATGATCATCCGCATTACTATTAAATAAGCCTATACGAGGGTCATTATTTGCATAACCACTATTCGTATTATATACCCAAAAATATATATACTCTGCATTGCTCAAATCTACGGTTGTTCCATCACTTTTAAAAGGAATTTTAGCACCATAATTACCTTTAGTACCAAAGTCATTTAATTGATAATATAATGCACTTTTTCCACTATATGTAGTTTGAGTAATTGTATTACTAGCATTTGTTATAACATTGCTTGTTGATGTAGTATTATTGGTTGTTGTTTCTTTCAATGTTTTCTGTGTTTTTGCTTCTGAAACATCAAAATTAAAATCAATCTTATCTACATTATCAGAAATAGCTTTTTGAATATCGGAATCAACATTTGATGTATTTACTTCCTTTTCAACATCAAGCTGTGTTTCAGGAACCATATTAAATGTAATCTTCATATTAGATTCCCAAATACCACGCTCCATATAGAAGAGCGTAATAGTATGGCTTCCTTTTCCGGCTGTTAAATCAAGTTCACTAAAAGTTTTAGTAACATTAGAGTTTTCTGCTGTAGAGGTTTTTACCTTTGTAACTGTAGTCTTTTTTGTTGCAAAGTTGATATTGCCACCAACAGCGCCATGTGAACCACCTAAGTCTAAGGCAAGTTTACCATCAACATAAACTAAAACATCATCATCACCTGAGAAATTAAACACAATATCATTACCATTCTGATCCTTGCCTGTATCATTAAGTGTGAATGGAATTTCAAGCTTAACACCAAAGCCATAATTTAATTTATCAACATATGTACCATTTGTTTTTGCCTGAACATTCAGCTTATTACCTGATGGATCATTAACATTATTTACAGATGCTGTTGTATCCCAACTAATATTTTTCAGTTCAGTAAAATCACTATTTGAATTAAATGGGAAGAAGTTTGGCACATTGATTATTTTACCATCTGTATAACCATATACCACACCACTTGAACCTACTTCATCTAAGTAATACTCTCCGCTTGTAGTTTGTTTAAGTCTTACTGTCTGATTAGCGTCAGCACTGTTAAATTCCCAATAGCCATCGCTATTTTTAACAAATGGGAAATCAACATTTTCATAAACATTACCATATGCTGTTTTATAAGAATTATTTCCTCTTAAGAAAGCTTTATCAAAGTAAGGTGCATTCACTGTTCCTGTGTCAGTGCCATATACACCACTACTGCTTGTAGGAATTGTAATATTTCCATTATTCAAGGTCTTTCCAAAAAGACCTTGAACTGCAACATTAGTTTCATGTGTATGGCTGTTTACTCTATCAAAGCAATTATTACATGAATTTCTGAACTCAGAGTTATTATAATAGAAAAAATTTCTATTCTGCCAAGTCATATTTGGATTTTCATTATTATAATAAGAACCATATAACTGCAAGATACTACTTATACCTAAAAATGTTTCACCACTATTCTTTGATTGAAAATGTCCGAAATATAATGGTCTGGATACTTTATTAGTAGAATAGAAATTACTTAAAGCCCTATCAAACCCCTGAGCTTGTATATATCTGGTATTTGTCCAACCATAACCATTGGTATTGCTGTATCTACTATCTTTGCTGTTATTTATATCCTTTCTATTTTCACCTTTTTCTATTTCATAATCACTATAATAGTCATAGAAAGTACTGTTAAAATAGAGTTTTTCAGGATTATGTGCAGGCTTGGAATTTCCTTGAGTAGGAACCGCTGTGCTAATTATTCCATCGCCTTTCGTATTTATTGTTGAACTTCCACTCGCAATTATTTGATTATATCTATTTTCTCTTTTGCAGATATATTGATTATTCGTTTGACTATTTTGACAAACAAGTACATTAAATATATTTGTAGCTGCTCCAGAAACTTTACTATTGCCAAAGATATATTCCAAATTACCTAAATTAGTGGTGCGTAAATTACCAGATGAAAAATAAATTTCTCCGCTTGTACCCAATTTATCCCATTTTGAAGTATCAAGTGCATAAACATTTGTGCCTGGAATTTTTGTCATCTCATATTGCTTTGTTCCCCATGACGGGCAATTTAGATAAACAGTACCATTCCACAAGCTTGAAACATTCGATGTATCAAAATAAAGCCAAGTATTTGTATATGTATCGCTGCCCGCAGCTTCAGCTTTATTTCTATTAAAAAGATTCATAGGGAAAATGCCTATAAGTATCATTAAGGCACACAAAATCGCCACACTTGATGTTAGTTTTCGTTTCGATGTCGATGTCATTATCATAATAGCATAAACCTCCATAAACCTTTTTGCATCTTAATAATGAATTGTAGCCTACTGTTTACATAATTTTCTTTAAACTTTTCTTAATTATAGCACTTTTACACAAACCCGTCAAGTACTCAACTCAAAAAGTTATTATTTTACAATTACTAACACGCTTGAAACTCATCTTTAATAGATTAAACAAGCATTGTTGTTTTATTGATACTTTAATACTACTATACTCATTATCGTGCAAATCTTCAATTAATATCCTACTGTTATGTAAATTTATCCTTATAATGTAAAAAATTGTATTTTAAAATATTAAAATACAAAATTCTCCCGCAATACTTCGAGAGAATTTATTATACATTATATGTGGTGGAGATAAGCGGGATCGAACCGCTGACCTCTTGAATGCCATTCAAGCGCTCTCCCAGCTGAGCTATACCCCCATGTGATTTGCTACATTATATATTATTCTTATATATATTGCAATATCATTTTTACACAAAAACATCACATATGTTCCGTACAAATTTTATAGGTTTTTTCCAAATTTCATATACTTTACTAAAATTATGCTTAAATTTACAAATTTGTAATTCTTATCCCTTTACTAAAACTTGCTTTTTTACTATCAACTATGATATAATCAATTATATATTGGCAAACAAGTTATAAGCACCGTGCAGCTTTCGCTTGTAATTATTTCTAAAATTTGATTCAGCACGGAGATAGGTGGCTTTATTCATGTCGCAATTATGTTTAGGTTGTATGTGCGAAATTAACGGTGAGCAGAAATGCCCACATTGCGGATTTGATAAGGACTCTGTACAGTCTGCACCCTTTCTTCCATTGGGTACAATCCTTCAAGAGCGTTATTTAGTGGGCAAGCAAATTGACAACAGTGTTGAAGGCGCTTACTATATAGGTTATGATAATTTTATGCACTCTGCTATCATTATTCACGAATTTCTTCCGTCAGGAATCTGCGGACGAGCTCCCGGAAACGTAGACCTTGTTATTCGTGAAGGCAGCGAACAGACCTTTGAAACTCTGAAAAAATCTTTCCTTGAATATTACAGAACTCTTGCAAGACTTCGTGAACTTTCATCCATAACACCGATTTACGATATTTTCTCTGAAAATGGTACTTGCTATACTGTAGAGGAAAAGCTCGACTGCATTACATTTAGCGAATATATTGAGAGAAGCGGCGGCTCTATTGATTGGAATACTGCAAGACCAATGTTTATGCCTGTTCTTTCTGCTCTTACATCAATTCATGAGGCAGGAATTACTCACTTTGGTATAAATCCGGAAAGCCTTGTAGTAACACCTGCCGGAAAACTCAGACTTCAAAGCTTTGCTATAAGAGAAATCCGTCAACAGAATGATATGATTGACGCAGAGCTTTTTGATGGTTGTTCTGCTCCTGAACAATATGACCCAAATGCATATCTTGATGAACGTACAGATGTTTATGGCTTTACGGCAACTCTTTTCTTCGCTTTGACAGGTCGCCTTCCGGAAGATGCGGACAAGCGTAAACCTGACGGCAAGCTTCCGCTCCCTACATCAGTTTTTAAGCAACTTCCACCTCATGTTGTAACAGCTCTTGCCGGCGGACTTCAGGTTCTCAGAAGTGCAAGAACTAAAACCTGTGCCGACCTTAAAACTCAGCTTTCTGCCGCTCCAACCGTTCGTGCTATTCAGAATGAGGCTACTCGTAATGCAGTTCAGGCAGCCGCTGTAAGAAGTTATAATGCAAAGAAAAAGAGCGGTATTCCAGGCTTTGCGTGGGTACTCGTCTCCTGCCTTTCAGCTTTACTTATTCTTGTAGTTGCTGCTATTATATGGGTTAGCCAATCTAACTTTAATATCGTTATATCTAATGGTGAAAGCAATGCTGATGAAGATTCCTCTGTAAGTTCAGCAGCATCTGCCATAATCGATACTTCTGACCCTGATTCTATAGTTGTTCCGAATCTCTGTGATAAGGAATATAATCGTGTACTCTCAGATTCAAGCAATGCTGAATATAGCGTTCTTCAAGAGAGTGAAGCAATGTTCAGCAATACAGTTAAAGAGGGAAATATAATTTCTCAAATTCCTGAGGCTGGTTCAGTTGTAACTAAAGGTTCTACAATCGTAGTTGTCGTAAGTAAAGGACCTCAGCAGAGAGAGCTTCCTGCAATAAATAATCTTACTGTTGAAGAAGCTATTAAAACTCTCAGCGGCATGGGCTTTATCGTAAATAAAACAGAGGTTGCAAATGACCAAGTCGCAAAGGGTGCGGTTATCGGATATAAGGACTATAAGGTTGGCGATACTGCTCCTTATGGTTCTAAGCTTACAATTACCGTAAGCCTTGGTGCAGAAACCTCTGATTAAGCAATAAACCAATTCAAATAAAAGCGACTGTATTAACACAGTCGCTTCTTTATTATATGAAATTATAAATAGTAATTTGTCATATTATTTTCTGCAATCTTAATAAGGTCTGAAAGTGCCGCCGCATATTGCGGATAACGCTCTTGTATCACACTTGGCGAAAGGCTTATTTCTCTATCCTTATATATATTTTTTATGAATGTTTTTGCTGAAACCTCTGCGTTAGCTTCATTGACAAGCATCAATGCTGAAGAAAGCCCTCTTTGAAGCTCAGTATTTATAGCAAAAAAATCTTGTGGATTTTGTGGATTTGCATTATATAGCAATCTAAACATCTTATAAACAGAAACCATAAGATATGACGAAACTTCACTTGTAAGGTTTTTATTACCTGTTTGTGCAAGTATATTGAAAATAACATAAACCGAATTCATTACAAGCTTTCTATTGAGATTAGCAAGGTTTGCACAATGACTATCGCACTGAGGTTTTTCATTAGAATGATTTTCTGTACTTTCTATATTGAGCACAGCTCCCTTTCGGTCTGATGTAATCCCGACAAGATAATCACAGGAAACATCATAATATTTTGCTACACGAACAAGAAAATCTAAACCGCATTCCCTTATCCCTTTCTCGTAATGTGAAAGCAAAGCCTGAGATATTCCAAGCTCAGCGGCAACTTGCTTTTGACTCATACCTTTTTCTTTTCTCAATAGTGTAATAATTCGTGGAAAATCTGTATTCAATATGATTCACCTCACAAAAATACTTATTGTAGATTATACTACTCTCATAACTATTTGTAAAGAAATTTTAAGGAGAAATTTTATATGAAATCTTATCAAATCAATTTTATCCGTCATGGGCAAACTGAAGCTAATGTTCAAGGTGCTTATATAGGCGTAACTGATGTACACCTTTCACCAAAAGGCAGAGAACAGCTCTTAAAAATAAGCAATGAGCAAGGCTATCCACGCACAGAAATGCTTATATCAAGCCCTCTTTCTCGCTGTCTTGAAACCTGTGAAGCTATTTTTCCATCGCAAAATGTCACTTTAAATGGTGCATTTTCAGAATGTAATTTTGGAGACTGGGAAGGCAAAACTGCCGCACAGCTTGCTGGTGAACCTAAATTTGCAGAATGGCTTTCAAATTCAGAAAAAACTCCTCCACCAAACGGAGAAAGTGGTGCGGACTTTACTCGCAGAGTATGTCTTGGTTTTGAGCGTCTTGTAAACTCTATGATGACTTCGGGCATTTCTTCCGCAACTATCGTCACTCATGGCGGAGTAATTATGACGCTTCTTGCCGTATACGGACTTCCTCAGGCTCATAGCTACGATTGGCGTATGGATTGCGGTTATGGCTATGCAACAAGAATAACTCCTGGTCTTTGGATGCGTGATAAGGTTATTGAAGTTTATAATACAGTTCCATATCCTCCTGAAATAAATGATTGAATGAAAGGTGATTATCTTGAAAAAAGCTTTTAAACTAACCGTTCTTATATTTTCTGCTATGCTCTTACTCTCTGCTGCGGCTTGTTCTCAAGGACAAACCGACAATCAAAACAGTACCGTATCTGAAAATCAAAATATTGTTTCAGATGCTCGCAGCATTAAAACTGATAAAAAATTTGATATTAAAAAAGCCTTTGACAGCATACAAATAAATGGAACAATGCTACCGTCTCCCCCTTGTATTTCTGATTTTGGAAAGGATTTTACTCTTGGCACTAAGCTTTTTAGCGGTGATAAAGATACCTCCGGCAGACTTATCGGCAATCTACTTAGCAACAAGGCTAAATCAATTTCTTATGATATATATAATGTAAGCAATGACGAACAAAGTGATGACACAAAACTCAAGAAAGTTAAACTGGATATAATTTCTCAGGAAAACGCTGACGCTATGGCAAGTAATTCTTTACTTTCTGTTCTTGGAATTACTGTTGGAGATAGTATGGACGATGCTGATAAAGCATTTGGCATACCTGAAACAAGAAGTATAACTGACAGCAATTCCGGAATATATACTTATACCTCAAATGAGGATACAAGTAAAATGATTTCGCTTGATTTTAAGGATAATATCGTAACGAAAATAACTATATATTATTCTGTTCTGGGATAATTTAGACTGATGATAGCTTTTAAAAAGTTTGAATGAAACTTAAAGAGCGATTCTACAGGTAGTGGAAGCACTTCACTTAAAATGGTTCGCTATTCGACTTTACTAACAAAAGAAATCAAGTGGCGGACTAAGTCCTCCACTTAGAGGGCAAAGAAAAGTTAAGGGCGTTGAAACCTATGAGAGATTCCGTCCCTCAACCCTGCAAGCTTTTGAAAAAGCTTGAGCAAAACTTTTAAGTGTCTAAAAGAAGTGCATCAGTCAAGCGGTAATTTAATCCTCCGCGTGGAAAAACTTCTTGTATTCACCACGAGCGAGACTTGTCGAGCGATTCCGCGTCTTGGGGGCGGCGGCTCGCCGCTAAATTTTACAATTTATTTTTCTCTTTATTCTAATTAAGAAATATAATTACTTTAATAATTTATATAATAGGAAGAAGTAATTCTTAATTGCACAATGAAATATTTCAAATTGTGCATAAACATTTTATTTGGAGTGATGATTTTTGGATCCTTGGTCTACGATTGCCATTTGCGTTGTGTTACTTTTGCTTTCTGCATTCTTTTCATCAACGGAAACGGCATTCTCGTCAGTAAGTAAGATTCGCCTTAAAAACCTTGCCGATAACGGCAACAAAAAAGCTAAAACTGCACTATATGTTGCAGAACGATATAGCAAGGCTCTTACGACCATTCTTGTCGGAAATAACATTGTAAACATTGCAAACTCTTCTTTAGCAACAGTTTTCTTTGTAAACCTTCTTGGTGAAGCTCAGGGTACTGTAATCAGCACAGTTGTTATTACAGTAGTTGTTCTTATTTTCGGCGAGGTTCTACCTAAGAATATCGCAATAGGCAATGCAGAAAAAATTTGTATGACCTTTGCACCTATTCTTAAATTTCTCATGGTTTTGCTAACCCCTATTTCTATTATTCTTATGGGAATAAATAAGCTCTATAAAAAAATTGCACGAAACAACAATGATTCTGAACCTTCAGTTACAGAAGATGAGCTTAAATACATAATAGAAAGTATCGAGGAAGAAGGCGTTCTTGAACAGCAAGAAAGCGAACTTGTACAGTCTGCTCTCGAATTTGACGAGAAAACAGCTGAGGAAATTCTTACTCCTCGTGTAGACATGGTTGCAATAGATATTGACGACCCTGTAGAAGAAATTACTGAGCTTGTTCTTAAAGAAAGATACTCTCGTATTCCGGTTTACAGAGATAATATTGATAAAATAATCGGTGTACTTCACACAAGAGATTATCTTGAGGCTCTTATAAATAATAATGAAAAGCCAAATATTGAAGCTATGCTTCAACCTGCACATTTTATCTATAAGACTAAAAAGCTCTCTGCTTTACTTGCAGATTTCAAGTACAACAAGATTCATCTCGCTGTTGTTACTGATGATTATGGCGGAATCTTGGGTATAGTAACTATGGAAGACTTGCTTGAGCAGATTGTCGGTGAGATTTGGGACGAAGACGAAGAGGAAGAAAAAATGTCCCTTAAAATCTCTGATAATAAGTATGAAGTAAGCGGTGATATGTCTATTGCAGATATGCTCGAGCTTTTTGATAAACCTGCAAAGTATATCGAAACCGAAAGCAATTCTGTCGGTGGCTGGGCATTGGAACAGCTCGCTAATATTCCTGAGCCAGGCGAACGCTTTACATACAAAGAACTGGAAATCACTATTCGTGAAGTGCTTGACCAAAGAATTCTAAGTATGATTATTGTATATACACCGTCTGAAGCTGAGGAAGACGAAGAATAATTAAGCAAGGAGAACACAATGAGAAAGCTTAAAATTGACCGCACAGAAGGAAATTTCTTCATCTGTGAGGACAAAGAAAAGAAAATGTTTGCTATAGAAAAAAATGAAATGCCTAAAGAAGCTAAATGCGGAGATATGATAGTTATTTCTGATGATGGCATAATCAGTATAAGCGATACAAAAAATAAATAAGACATAAGCAAAAGGGTGAACGATTGTTCACCCTTTTATATGTTCACTCACTCATATGTTAAGGACAGGTTGGTGATATTTTACTATGAAAAAAATATTGGCGTTGCTTTTAACAACGACTATCGCAGTCAGTTTATTATCAGGCTGTATAAGAACTGACTATCAAAAAGACAAGGTTAAATTTTTAGCCTCCTTCTACCCTATCTATATAATGGCTCTTAATATCGTTGATGGTGTTGAAGGTGTTGAAGTTGATTGTATGGCTGAAGTTCAGGTCGGTTGTCTGCACGATTTTAAGCTTTCAACTGACAATATGCGAGATATTGAAAAATCTGATGGCTTTATAATCAATGGTGCTGGTATGGAGGGCTTTATTGAGGATATTGCAAACAGAGTTGATGGTTTGCATATAATAGATTCCAGCACAGGTATAAGCCTTCTTGCAGACGGGCATCATCACGATGAAGATGAGGACGAACACGACCATGAACACGAAGATGAACATAATCATGACCACGGCGAATATAATGCTCATCTTTGGGTTTCTGTTGCTAACTGTATAAAGCAAGTTGAGAATATAACTGAGGGAATCATAAAAATTGACCCAGATCACGAAAAGGAATACCGAAAAAATAGCAAGGAATACATTGCTAAATTGACTAAGCTACAAAATGAAATGGAAAGCGGTCTTGCAAATATTTCTGATAGAAATATTATTACATTCCACGAGGCATTTGACTACTTTGCTGAAGAATTTAACTTAAACATTGTAAGCGTTATAGAGCGTGAACCCGGAAGTGAGCCTAATGCAAAGGATTTAGCGTCTATAATCGACTTAACCAACGAAACTGGTGTTAAGGCTCTATTCGTTGAACCGCAGTATCCTAACACTTCCGCAGATATAATAGCCGCCGAAACTGATGCAAAGGTCTACACCCTCGACCCCGGAGTAAGTGGTGATATGAATAAAGATGCCTATATAACTATGATGCAAGAAAATTTGAAGGTTTTGCAAAAAGCATTAGCCTAAGCATAGAAAGGATTTTGAAATGACTGATTTACACAAAAAATGCCATTGCAGTGTTAAGATTGAACATCTCTCGGTAACACGAGGTAATCAAAAAATTCTTGATGATGTTAATCTTGAGGTTAAGCACGGCGAAATTACAGCAATTATCGGCCGAAATGGTGCAGGAAAAACAACTCTGCTTAAAGCAATTATGGACCGTATTCCGCACACCGGAACAGTAACATATTTCAACAGTATGGGAAAGAAGATTTCTCAGCCTAAGATTGGTTATGTTCCTCAATCGTTGAGCTTTGACAGAGGAACTCCGCTTACTGTTGCAGATTTATTCTGTGCAAATTCCGGAATGATGCCGGTATGGTTCAGACATAAAAAAGACAAGCTCGCTCACGCAAAAGAAATGCTTGCCCATGTTGGTGCAGAAAAGCTTATTGATAAGCCACTTGGCAGAATTTCTGGTGGTGAATTACAGCGTGTATTACTCGCATTCGCACTCGACCCTATGCCTGATATGCTTATACTTGATGAACCTGTTTCAGCACTTGACAGACGAGGAATAAGCTCTTTCTACGATTTAGTAACTTCTCTTAGAAGTGAGTATCATATGCCTGTTTTGCTCGTTTCTCACGATTTAGGTCATGTCACAAAATACTGCACTCGTGCAGCTCTTGTTGACGGAACTATTGTACTTACTGACACTGCGAAAAATATTCTTAAACACAAAGAAGTTCGAGAAGTATTCGGACTTGGAGAGGAGGGTGTGCTTTAATGGACGGAATTTATGCGGTAATGGATTTTCTTTTACCTTTCGATTGGGCAGAATATAATTTTATGAAAAATGCCCTTTTAGCAGTTTTAATGCTTACTCCACTTCTTGGCTTAACAGGAACTATGATAGTCAACAACAAACTTTCGTTCTTCTCTGATGCACTCGGACATTCGGCATTGACCGGTATAGGTATCGGCGTATTGCTTGGCGTAGACAATTATATGCTATCTATGATAGGTTTTGCCCTACTCTTTGCCTTATGTATAACAGGAATAATTCAATCTGAAACAGCCTCAAGCGATACTATAATCGGTGTTTTCTCGGCTGTCGGAGTTGCACTGGGAGTTGTTCTTCTTTCGGCAAACGGAGGCTTCACGAAATATTCAAATTATCTGATTGGTGATATTCTTGCAATTTCACAGAGTGAGCTTTTACTTCTTGCAATAGTTCTTGTTGCAGCGGTTGTTATGTGGGCTATTATCTTCAATAAGCTTTTACTTGCAAGCGTAAATGCAGACTTAGCGTCAAGTAAAAGAGTAAGAGTTCGTCTTTATAATAATTTATTTGTTATAATGATTGCTTTGTTGGTCACCATTTCTATTAAATGGGTTGGAATTATGATTATCAATTCTCTGTTGGTACTTCCAGCCGCAGCAGGCAGAAATGTATCTTCTTCAATGCGTTCATATCACATCACATCTGTTATATTCTCTATGGTTTCGGGCGTTTCGGGATTGATTTCATCATATTATTTTGGAACTTCAGCAGGCGGAACAATCGTATTATTTGCAGCGATAATCTACTTCATAACTTTCTTTATAGGCAGAAAAAAGAAAGCCTAAAAGCGGTGCGTGACCGCACAGGACAAGACGCGGAATCGCTCGACAAGTCTCGCTCGTAGTTGATTAGATAAGATAGTT
>NZ_JBKXNW010000008.1:70380-152317 GCF_047012705.1 Pseudoruminococcus sp.
GACGCGGTCGAGGAAATTCCCAATGAACTGCCGATTAACTAACCAATTTCCTAAAGACACTTAAAAGTTTTGCTCAAAGCGGCGTGCCGCCGCTGTCAAGACGCGGTGCGTGACCGCACAGGACAAGACACGGAATCGCTCGACAAGTCTCGCTCGTAGTTGATTAGATAAAATAGTTGACGCGGTCGAGGAAATTCCCAATGAACTGCCGATTAACTAACCAATTTCCTAAAAACAGCTAAAAGTTTTGCTCAAGCTTTTTCAAAAGCTTGCAGGGTCGAGGGACGGAGTCCCTCGTGGGTTTTAAGGGCAACGCCCTTAACATTCTTTGCTCTTTGAACGGCGGATAAAATCCGCCGTTTTTCTTTTGTTAGCAATATTATTAAAAAGAGTGAACCTCTTAATTGTTTTAGGGAAATTTATCAATTTATCACATAGGATTTTGGCGAAAATCAAACTTTTGTTTGACACTTTCTCGAACATATGTTATAATTTTAAGGCAATATTGTGCTTATGTATGGTATTGCCTTAATTTATATTTAGGGGTGGCTCTTGAAATGAAGATAAATCACATTATTGTTAATGACTATCTTACTAAATCAAATCTCCCCGAAAGTGACTACGTTATAAATCCATATGTGGGTTGTCCTCATGCGTGTGCATACTGCTATGCCTGTTTTATGAAGCGTTTTACAAATCATAATGAAGACTGGGGAAGCTTTCTTGATGTTAAAGAATGTGAAAAGCCAATCAGCCTATCGAGAATAAAAGGCAAATCTGTATTTTTATCATCAGTTACAGATTGCTATAATCCTTATGAGGAGGATTTTCGTATAACAAGAAAAATTCTCGAACAGCTTATAAACGCTGATTGTCAACTTACGATTTCTACAAAATCAAAACTTATTTTGCGTGATACATATTTGCTCAAACAATGCAAAAATCTCAAAGTAGATATGTCAATTAACACGCTTGATGAAAAATTTCAATCAGATATGGATAATGCAAGCAGTATCTCAGACAGACTTAAAACCTTAAAAGCTCTGCACGAAAACGGAATTTATACTGTTTTGTTTATGTCGCCTATCTTCCCTTATATTACAGACTTTAAGGCTATAATTGAGAAATCTAAGAATTTTATTGACGAATACTGGTTTGAAAATCTTAATCTCAGAGGCAACTACAAATATACTATTCTTAACTACATAAAAAGAAATTATTCTGAATATTATCCTTATTATGAGCAGATTTACATAAAAAATGATTCTTCATATTGGCAAAAGCTTGCTCTTGAAATCAATCAATATTGTGAAGGTCAAGGACTTAATTTTAAAAACTATTTCTATCACGATAAATTGGTTGCTAATAAAAAACAAAAATAAGGTGTGATGTTTATGAAAAAACTTACTAAAAGTCAAGCAAAAGTTTTCGACTTTTTAAAGGAAAGCATAGCAGACGGAATTACTCCTTCTGTGCGCGAAATCTGTTTGGCAACAGGTCTTAGCTCTACTTCAACGGTTCATTCTCATCTTAAATCTCTTGAGGAACTTGGTTATATAACCCGAACAACAGGTCTGAACCGCTCAATTCGCATTGTTGGCGAGGAAAAAGCATCACAGGTTCCGATTCTTGGCAAAGTTACTGCGGGTATTCCTATTCTTGCTTTTGAAGATATTTCCGGATATGTGCCATTTCCTGAAAGTAAACGCAAAGGACGAGAACTTTTTGCACTTAATGTTGTTGGCGAAAGTATGCGAGATATTGGCATACTCGATGGTGATATTGTCATATGTGAAAAAACTCCTGTCGCGGAGAATGGCGAAATCGTAGTTGCAATGATAGACGATGAGGCAACTGTAAAATCTTTTTATAAGGAAAATAATTATATAAGATTGCAGCCACATAATCCTGATTTTGAACCGATTATTACAAATAATGTCACTATCTTGGGCAAAGTTATTGCACTTTCAAGAGATTATGATGCGTAAAACTTTTAATAACTTTTTAAATCTATCAAATTCACATTAAATATATACTCTGGGCGAAATACTTTCGCCCTTTTGTTTTTTGATAATCAGTTAAATTCGACAGAAAAAATTACTTTATTGCCAAAATATTTTTAGAAGTATCAAAATTAAAAAGAAAAAATTGCCTTGATGTATTTAATTCTGAATGATATAATAAAAATGTATGTATCACGACTAAATTTGATAAACTAATCAAAGGAGGTCTGATATAATGAAAAAAAATCAAAAAAATGATGAGCAATATATAAAAAATCCTTCAGAGCCTGACGAAAAGGCTGATGAACTTAATGAAAATGGTCCTACAAGCGAAAAACGTACTGATTCTATCATTGAAACCGGAAGTATAATTGCTTCTAACGGCAAATATACTATCCACTGTCTGACTATTATCGGGCAAATTGAAGGACATTATATTCTCTCATCACAAAACAAAACTACAAAGTATGAGCATGTTATCCCTCAGATTGTTGCTGTTGAAGAAGAACCTCGCATAGACGGACTTCTCATTCTGCTTAATACTGTTGGCGGTGATGTAGAGGCTGGACTTGCTATTGCTGAGCTTCTTGCAGGAATCCGCAAACCAACAGTTTCTATGGTGCTTGGCGGAGGTCATTCAATAGGCGTTCCGCTTGCAGTTGCTGCAAAAAAATCTTTTATAGCAAAATCTGCGTCTATGACTATTCATCCTGTGAGAATGACTGGACTTACTCTTGGAGTTCCTCAAACCTTTGAATATTTTCAGCGTATGCAGGCAAGAATCACAAGATTTGTATGCGAAAACTCAAATATCAAACCCGAAAGGTATAACGAACTTGCTATGAATACCGGAGAACTTGTACTCGATGTTGGAACGGTGCTTGACGGCGAGGACGCAGTTAAAGAGGGATTGATTGATAATCTTGGCAATTTTTCTGACGCTCTTGATGCTCTTTACGCTATGATTGATAAAGAAAAAAAAGCTAAAAAGAAAACTTCTAAAAAAAGTAAAGCCTAAGTAAGCCTGGGCGGACGGAGTTCGCCCTACATATATATTTAAGTTAAATAAACGGAGGTACATAATGAACATATTTGAAGCCATTGTGCTTGGTGCGGTTCAGGGACTTACAGAATTTCTTCCTGTTTCAAGCAGCGGACACCTTGCTATATTTCAGCACTTTTTTGGTTTGAACGACAACAACCTTTTCTTTAATGTTATGCTCCATGTCGGAACACTTACGGCTGTTTGTGCTGTATATTGGAGATTATTTTTAAGGCTTATCAAAAGCTTCTTTATAATATTGAAAAAAATCTTTACGGGAAAGTTCAAATGGGGCGAAATGGACGCTGATGAAAACCTCGTTATGATGCTTATAATCGGTCTATTGCCACTTTTCTTACTTTTCTTACCTATCGGCGGAGGCATGAAAGTTAAAGACCTCGCTGATAAATGGAGTTCTGACGGATATCTGATAATTACAGCTATTTCACTTTTAGTAACAAGTTTCCTTCTTGTTATCGGAATTAACGCAAACCGCAAAACTACCATTCTTTATAAGAGTCATGGAAAACTTCGTGCAGATGGCGCAGGAAGAAGAAAGCTAAACCCTATTGATGCAATTTTTATTGGTCTTTTCCAAGCGGTAGCCGCTATCTTCCCTGGCATATCTCGTTCAGGTTCTACTCTTACTGCCGGTGAACTTAGAAAATTAAACAAACAACGCGCTTTGGATTATTCGTTCGTGCTTGGAACTCCTGCAATTATTGCGGCTGCAATTCTTGAAGGAAAAGATGCTCTCTTCCCTGCTGATGGTTCAGCGGTTGCAATCGAATTTTTCCCTACTTTAATCGGAATTATTACATCTGCGATTGTAGGTTTTCTTGCTATTCGCCTTTTTAAATGGTTGCTTTCTACAAACAGAATGTATTATTTTGTTCTCTATACGGCAGGTGCCGGTATAATTTGCCTTGTTATCAGCATTATAGAGCTTATTTCAGGAGTAAATCTCTTTACACAACAGCCACTTACATTCTGATTATTAAATACTTGTTCTTAAAAATGTCACCGATTTCATCAGTCGGTGACATTGATTTTCAATAGGAGGTATGAATTTTGGCAAATGATTCTAAAAAAAATCCGACTAAAAAAGCTTCATCGAGCAATAAAAATACAAATGCAAAAGCAACTCAAACCACGAAATCCAAAACTAAAAGAATGACCAAGGCTGAAAAAGAAAAAATCCAAGCTGAACTTGAAGCCGACGACAGACGACGTAGGCGTATAAGGTCTATCATAATATCAGGTATTGCTATTTTAATATTCTGCTTATTCATAATTCGCGGTGATATGTTCTGGACAACTATACATTCATTTATCTGGGGACTTTTCGGTATATGCGGAATATTTATTCCCATTGTTATAATATATATTGCATACCAAAGCGGAAAAACTGCTCTCCCATATAGAATGAAATTAAGATTTTTTATTGCAATATCAATAGCTGTACTTTTCACAACTGCTGTATATCTTTTCTCGCACGGCAATGTTGAAAAAAATGTCTTTTTCGCAATGGGCGACGCTTATACAGAGGGTATGAATTATCGTGGAGGTGGACTTCTCAGCTCTCTCCTTGGTGCTCCTATGATGGCATTTCTTGGTGCAACAGGTTCTCGAATTATAATAGCCGTTTTACTTTTTATAGATATTATGATTGCCTCCGGTGCGACAATTATAGGTTTTGTTGATTTCTTCAAAAAGCCTGTGGAGAAAGTTTCTTCCAAGGTTTCATCTAAGGTTTCTGAAAAGAAACAGGAAATCAGTAAACAAAGGGCTGTCCGTCAAGAATATCAACAAGCACAAAAGCAAGAAAAACACTCATTCTATATTTATGGAAGAAGAGCTGATGAATCGAAAAAAAATCATATAGATATACCTCTTGGAAATGATTCGGGAAAACCTAATATGTTACCTGATGATTTTATCAGTGAGCAGTATATCCCTAAACGCTCTAATAACTTTAATGCAAATGATTATGATACTCCACCGATAACATCTCAAAAGCGTAAAAAACGCAAAAAGTCTAATCCTAATATAGAAAATCAAAATAACTCAGAGCCTATTATTTATGAACCTACTCAAAAAGAAGTATATAATACAACATCAGAACCAACTACTGATGAAAACTATGAATCAGGCTCTTTTGAAGAATTAGACGGTATTCTTTCAGAAAATGATAACAAAACTATCGCTGATGCTTTAAAACAGATTGAAAAGAAAAAAGGTAAGAAAAGAACTGATGAAGAAGCTATAAGCTTTGATATACAAAATGATTCTTCTGAATATTTATCAAATGATAGTGTTTATCTCAAACCGCCTATAACCCTTCTGAAACCAACCCCATTTACAAATGAGGGCGATATTGCAACGGAACTAAACCAAAATGGTTCTATGCTTATAGAAACTCTTGCGAGCTTTGGCGTTAAGGCAAGTATAGTAAACATCTGTCGCGGTCCTGCTGTAACAAGATATGAACTTCAGCCTGCCGCTGGTGTTAAAATCAGTAAAATCACAAATCTTGCTGATGACATTGCTATGAATCTTGCCGCTGTCGGTGTAAGAATTGAAGCACCTATCCCAGGAAAAGCCGCCGTTGGTGTTGAGGTTGCTAACAAGGTAGTAAGCGTTGTTAAAATGCGTGAATTGATAGAATCGCCTGAATTTAACAATGCTAAAAGTAAGCTTACTGTTGTGCTTGGCAGAGATATTGAGGGGAATATTACTATTGCTGACCTCGCTAAAATGCCTCATCTGCTTATAGCCGGTTCTACCGGTTCGGGTAAATCGGTATGTATAAACTCTATGCTTATAAGCTTAATTTATAAATCAACTCCGGATGAGGTTAAATTGCTTATGATTGACCCTAAGGTTGTTGAGCTTGGAGTTTATAATGGTATTCCGCACTTACTTGTACCGGTTGTTACTGACCCAAGAAAAGCGGCGGGTGCATTGAACTGGGCTGTAAATCATATGCTTGAAAGATATAAGCTCTTTGCTGAAAATAATGTTCGTGATATAAGAGGTTATAATGCACTTGTTGAAAGAACGAACGCTGAAATCGACAAAGAGGAAACTCAAATAAACGATGATGAAAATTCAGACGAATTTGAAATGCCGCAAACTCCTGAAGAACGACAAATTATGGACGCTGCTATTTCAGAAACAGAAAATAGCGGAAAAGCTCCTAAGAAAGAAAAGCTTAAAAAGCTTGAGCAAATTGTTATAATTATTGATGAGCTTGCTGACCTTATGATGGCTGCTCCTAATGATGTAGAAAACGCTATCTGCCGACTTGCACAAATGGCTCGTGCCGCCGGTATGCACCTTGTCATTGCGACACAAAGACCATCTGTCGATGTCATTACCGGTATTATTAAAGCTAACATTCCAAGCCGAATTGCTTTTGCAGTTAAATCACAGATAGACTCAAGAACTATTCTCGATTCAGGCGGTGCCGATAAGCTTCTCGGCAGAGGTGATATGCTTTTTGCACCTATCGGAGCTTCAAAGCCAAAGCGTGTTCAAGGCTGTTTTGTAGATGACGAAGAAGTCGAAAAAGTTGTAGAGTTTATCAAAAATAACAGAGCTTGTGAATATGATGAAAGCATTGCTCAAGAAATTGAAAACAATGCCATAATTGAAAATAACAATACCAAACCTATTTCAAATGAGGATTCTGACCAAGACCCTATGCTTGAAGAGGCAATTAAGTGTGTAGTTGAAGCCGGACAGGCCTCAACCTCACTTTTGCAAAGAAGGCTTCGTCTTGGATATGCGAGAGCCGGACGACTTATTGATGAAATGGAAACAATGGGAATTGTCGGCCCTCATGAGGGTTCAAAGCCAAGACAGGTACTTCTTACGCAACAACAATATATGGAGCGACAAATGAATAAACCTGATGAAAATTGATTTTAAAAATTATACATAGCATTACAGGCAACCATATTACTAATGGTTGCCTGTTTATTTTGAGTTAGGTATAAAGACATACTGTGTTTGTTCACTTGGCAGTTGGTTGCTAACAAAAGTATTAAGCGATGGATTTCGTCCACCGCTTGAGAAGAAAAGAGATATTGCCCTTAAAAACCACCAAAGGCTCCGCCGTAGGTGACTACCTTTGAAAACCGCAAGCTTTTAAAAAAAGTTTGTGCAAAACTTTTATCTGTCTTAGAAAAGTCTGTTAGCTTATCGGTAGTTTCACCAACCATCTTATGTTACAATAATTTTATATCTGTAAAATTAGCTATAACATTTATTTCAGGAATTTCTATTTTTCTTATTATACCTGTTTTACTCTCTGCATAAATCGTAAAATTTCCTGATTTGCTTGTACCTGTAAATATAGCGTTATCTTTCTCGGATTTCTGATATACTGCACCGTTCTCTTCAGACGCTTTATCGAGAACATTAGTTATAGCCTGTGCAAAACAAGAACTTGGCAAAAATGATTCTTCTGTTTCGCAGATAAGCTCGTTGTATGATATTGCGTATTTACCGCCAAAATTTTTAAAAGACATACCCTTTAGGTTTTCGGGACTTGATAAAGTAATTGAGGACACACCCTTTTCTGTATGCGAAACACTGCATTTAAATTTTGTTTCGCCAAGTTCTATATTGGCATTTCCCGAAAATCCTGTCACAATTTCAGGTATCTTAGGAACTTTTTCTGTACAAGAGCTTATTGAAAGAATAAGTACAATCGCAGCAACAGCAGTAAACATTACTTTAAGAATTCTACGCAATAATATCACCCTCAGTTTCAGAAGCTAATATCCTCAATCATATCAGTAGGAAGCATTGTCGTTTCTGAAAGCCTTTTCGCTGTCCTGTCCCCTGCCAATCCATGTGCATATACTCCGCAAACGGCGGCCCTGAATGGATTCATTCCCTGTGCGGCAAGCGAACCTATCATTCCTGCAAGTACATCACCACTTCCACCTCGTGCCATTCCTGCGTTTCCTGTTCTATTTACGAGCAAAATATTACCATCAGATATAATCGTATTCGCACCTTTAAGAATTAATATTACATTATGTTCTTTGGCAAAATTCAAAGCAATTTCAGTTCGGTTATGCTGAACCTCGGCAACCGTACAACCGAGAAGCCTTGCCATTTCACCTGGGTGAGGAGTAAGTATAATAGGAGCTTTGGCTTTCTTTAATAAATGTATATGCGGAACTACTGAATTTATTCCATCTGCATCAAGAATAATTGGTTTTTCGCAATTTTTAAGTATTTCACAGACTATTTTTTCGGTATCTTCATTATGTCCCATACCACAGCCGAGAACGACCGCATTAGCTTTATTTGCAAGAGAAACAAGCTTATCGCAATTTTCAACGGACGAAATGCCGTCTTTCTCTGATAATGGCGTAAAAACAGCCTCTATCAACTTTCCTGCGACTATAGGATATATTGACTTAGGCAAAGCCATATTTACCAAGCCTGCACCACTTCTTTGTGCCGCTTTTCCACACATAACAGCCGCACCTGCCATACCGTAACTACCCACAACAGCAAGCAAAGTTCCGAAAGTTCCTTTATTTGATGATATTCTACGCTCAGGTAAGAGCCTTTCGCCGAGAAATTCATCTGTTGTTTGCATAATATATTTAGATGAATTTATCAGTTCATCTGAAATTCCAACACTTGCTACTTCTGTTTTTCCGCAATAATCCATTGACGGATATAAAATATGTGCGGGCTTTAATGTTGTGAATGTAACAGTTAAATTAGCTTTAAAACACTCTCCATTTACTGAACCATCATTACAGCCGGCACCACTTGGGACATCAACTGACATTACAAAAGCTTTAGAATCATTGACAGCTTTTGCAATTTCTGCCGTAGTTTCATCTAAAGCTCCACGAAATCCTATACCATAAACTGCATCAACAATATAATCTGCTTTTTTGATAAGTTCAAAAGCAGTTTTTTTATTTTCCGGAAAGTTTATCATGGCTATATTAAGTTCAGCAGCTTTTTCTGCATTAAGCTTAGAATCGGCTGTCCTTGGTTCTCCAAGTTTGATTATATCAACTATACAGTTATATTTTTTTAAAATCCTTGCTATAACATAACCGTCACCGCCATTATTGCCCTTACCACAAATTATTACAACTCTCTTACTCTCTGCACCATAACTGATAAGTGCTTCTGCGGCGGCTGTACCAGCTCTTTCCATAAGTTCGATATAAGTTTCTCCATTATCAACGGCAGCTTGCTCTAAATCTCTCATTTGTTGTGCGGATAAAACCTTCATAAATAAACATCTCCTTACAAAAAAGCCGTCCATATATTCGGACGGCTAAATTTATTATTTACCAAAAATCTTAACCTTGAGTTCTCTCTTAAGAAAAGGTTTCATTGTTTCAAGAGTTTTCTCATTAGGTGCAAAATATAAAAGACAATGTTTTTTCGAGTAAATATCATGCAAAGCTGCATAATATGTATTCTCACTTTCGGTATAATCAGTTGCATGATATACGCAATCTTTGAATTGCTTCTCATCAAAATCAGCAGGCCTTTCACTGAGTTTGCCAAGCATATCAACGCTTTTTACATCGAATTTCAACATTCTCTTACGCTTTTTCATACCGATAATCTTATCAACGGTCATTTCTCCCTGAACTACGATATATTCATACTCAATGCCCTTGTGTGACCAAAGATACCAACCACCATAACAACCAAAGCAAATAATAAGCAAAGCTACTGGAATCATCCAATCAAAGAACTGGGAAAGGTACACTGTAAGAAGTATAAATATAAAAGCAAATACGAAATAAAGTATTAGAAAAGTAAATTTTGCAGGATTTACTCTTTTTTTGACAATCTGTTCGCTATAATTATCCATCATAAAAAATCAACCTCTTTTTCGAACGATTATTGTTATTATAGCACAAACAAATAATAAATTCAAGTTGGAAAGCTTTAATTTGAAAAAATTTCATACCGATTTTTGGTGAAAATAACGATAGAGCATATATGGCTATTTTCTGTTTTGGAATAATTCCGTTTTAACAGATTTTTGCCATTTATGCTCTATTATATAAAATATTATTTATCCTGAGAATAGTCTGCTGTTGATGCAAGAACCTGAACCATATCCTTAGATACTGTCAGAACTCCACCTATGCAGTTCATTTTTTTAATCTCGTTATCGCTTAGATATATCTTAATTTCTCCGTCCTCTAAAGCTGTAACAAAAGGTATATGTCCTGCCATAATTGCAAGGTCACCCATTACGCCCCTTACCGAAAGTCGAACGGCATCTCCATCAAAAATATTTCCCGCAGGAGTTGTTATACGAAGGTGATAGTTTTTCATTATTCACCCACCATTTTTGCCTTTTCTATAGCCTCATCTATTGTTCCTACAAACAGGAAGGCTGATTCCGGCAAATCATCGTGCTTGCCGTCAATGATTTCCGCAAAGCCTCTGATTGTTTCTTTAAGCGGAACATATTTTCCGGGCAAACCTGTAAACTGTTCTGCAACTGAAAATGACTGCGAAAGGAAACGCTGTACCTTTCTTGCTCTTGATACGGTCAGCTTATCTTCTTCGCTGAGTTCATCAATACCCATAATTGCGATAATATCTTGAAGTTCATTATATCTTTGAAGTATCTGTTGAACCGCTCTCGCAACTCTGTAATGTTCCTTGCCAACAACATCAGGCGTGAGTATACGGCTTGTTGATTCAAGCGGGTCAACCGCCGGATAAATACCCTGAGATGCAATATTTCTGCTCAAAACCGTAGTTGCGTCAAGGTGTGCAAAGGTCGTTGCAGGCGCGGGGTCTGTAAGGTCATCAGCAGGAACATAAACAGCCTGAACCGATGTAATCGAACCATGATTTGTAGAAGTAATTCTCTCCTGCAAAGCACCCATTTCTGTTGCAAGTGTCGGCTGGTAACCAACGGCCGACGGCATTCTTCCCAAAAGTGCGGAAACCTCACTACCGGCCTGAGTAAATCTGAATATATTATCTATGAATAAAAGAACATCTTGTCCCTCTTTATCACGGAAATATTCTGCCATTGTCAAGCCTGAAAGTCCTACTCTCATTCTTGCTCCGGGCGGCTCATTCATCTGACCATAGACAAGTGCGGTCTTATTTATAACGCCGGATTCTTTCATCTCGTTATAAAGGTCGTTACCCTCACGGGTTCTCTCGCCTACGCCCGTAAAAACAGATATACCACCATGCTCTTTTGCAATATTGTTGATAAGCTCCATAATGAGAACTGTCTTACCAACACCGGCACCACCAAACAAGCCTATCTTACCACCCTTTGCGTATGGGCAGATAAGGTCAACGACCTTTATGCCTGTTTCGAGAATCTCTGTTGTTGAAGATTGTTCCTCATAGCTTGGCGGGTCACGATGAATATCCCAACGCTCACAATCCTTCGGCGCTGGAAGTTCGTCAATAGGTTCGCCAAGAACATTAAATATTCTGCCAAGTGTTGCATTTCCGACAGGAACATTTATCGCTCTGCCTGTATCAACAACTTCCATACCTCTTACAAGTCCGTCTGTACTACTCATAGCTATACAACGAGCGTCATTGTTTCCTATATGCTGAAAAACTTCTACAACAAGAATTTTATCTCCGTTTTGAATCTCGAGCGCATTAAGGATTTTAGGAAGTTTTCCCTCGCCAAAGCGAACATCAACAACAGGCCCTATAACCTGTATTATTTTTCCGATATTTTTTTCATTTGCCAAGTAAATTTACCTCGCTCTCCGTATGTTGCATTTATGCCTCTGCACCTGCAACAATTTCGGTAATTTCCTGAGTAATTGTGCTTTGTCTTGCACGATTGTATTCTATACTCAGCTTATCCATCATCTCTTCTGCATTTTTAGTTGCACTATCCATAGCGTTTCTTCTCGCTGAAAGCTCACTTGTGAAGCTTTCTCTTGTAGACGCATAAACCATACCCGAAATATAACTTGGAATAATTGAATTAAGAACCGTAATACTATCTGGTTCAAACATAATATATCCGTCAGATTTTTTATTCTCTGATTGCGGAATCGGCAAAAGCTGTGTTTCATGCGGAACCTGAGCCAGCATTGAAACATACTTCGTGGAAATAAGCTCAACCTTATCAAACTCGCACCTTTTAAAGCGTTCTGTAATATCTCTGCCAAGCTCTGCACAATCTGAAAGAGTAAGCTTTTCTGTACTGATATACTTATCTGAAAGAATTTCATATTTATGAGCAATCATATGCTCAACGGTACGCTTTCCTATCGGCAAGATACAGACAGATTTTCCCTCAGCTACTGCATCAGTCTTTTTATAGATATTGCCGTTATAACCGCCCGCAAGTCCCCTATCGCCTGCTATGACAATAAGACAGGTTTTCTTAACCTCACGAGGTTTGATAAATTTCGAGTTTTTGGTTTCGTTAGAGATGAGGTTAGAAACTGTTGCCATAAGTGCGTCAAGATAGCAACGGCTCTGTTCCATAGCCTCTGTTGCACTCTTCATCTTAGATGATGCAACAAGCTGCATAGCCTTAGTAAGATGCATAGTTGAATCTATACTTTTTATACGGGTTTTTATTGCTTTAATATTAGTACCCAAAGCCTTTCGCCCTCCTTAGCTATGCAGACTAATAAATCTTTCAGTAAAGCTTCTGACAGCTTCATCAAGCTCCATTTGGTCGCTTTCCTCATAATAACCGTCCGCAATACGCTTCATAAGATTGTTATGCTCTAAGGTCATATGAGAATACAGCTCTTTTTCGTATTCCTTGATATTCTCAAGTTCTATATCTTTCATAAGGTTGTGAACAGCGGCATATATAATTGCTACCTGACAGCCTACTATAACAGGTGTGTTTTTATCCTGTTTCAGAATTTCAACAATTCTCTCGCCCTGTGCAAGTCTTGCCTTGGTATCTGCATCAAGGTCTGAGCCAAACTGAGAGAAGTTCTGAAGTTCACGATATTGTGAATAAAGAAGCTTCAGCGTACCTGCAACCTTTTTCATAGCCTTAACCTGAGCATTACCTCCAACACGAGAAACCGATATACCAGGGTTTACGGCTGGCATAACTCCTGCGTGGAAAAGCTCACTCTCAAGGAAAATCTGTCCGTCAGTGATAGATATAACATTAGTTGGAATATATGCGGAAACATCTCCCGCTTGAGTTTCGATAATCGGAAGTGCAGTTATACTGCCTCCGCCATATTCATCAGAAACTCTTGCCGCTCTCTCAAGCAATCTTGAATGAAGATAGAAAACATCACCCGGATATGCCTCACGACCTGGTGGTCTTCTGATAAGCAAGGACAATGCACGATATGCGACAGCGTGTTTTGATAAATCGTCATATACGATAAGAACATCTTTGCCCTGTGCCATAAAATATTCTGCAATAGCACAGCCTGTATATGGTGAAATATACTGCAAAGGTGCTGTTTCTGACGCTGATGCTGATACGATTACTGTATAATCTAATGCTCCTGCTGTACGAAGTGTTTCTGTGATTTGTGCAACAGTAGAATTTTTCTGACCGATTGCAACATAAACACAAAGCACACCTGTTGACTTTTGATTAATAATTGCATCTACTGCAATAGAAGTTTTTCCTGTCTGTCTGTCTCCGATGATAAGCTCGCGCTGACCTCTGCCAATAGGAATCATACTATCAATAGCCTTAATACCTGTCTGGAGCGGAACTTTAACGCTTTTACGCTTGATAATTCCGGGTGCCTCGGATTCTATCGGACGGGTTTCGTTACAGAAAATAGCTCCCTTACCGTCAATAGGTTCTCCTAAAGCATTAACAACTCTACCAAGCATTGCTTCGCCGACAGGAACGCTTACAACCTTGCGTGTTCGTCTGACAATATCTCCCTCCTTAATTTCTGAGGTATTTGAGAGAAGTGCGATAGAAACTGAGTTTTCCTCAAGGTTCTGTGCAATACCAAATTCTCCGCCCTCAAATTCAAGAAGTTCATTAGACATACAGTTTTCAAGTCCGTATGCCTTTGCGATACCGTCACCTACCATAACAACAGTTCCAACTTCTGCTTGGTCTATTTTATCTTTATAATGCTTAATCTGCGATTTAATTATACCGCTGATTTCCTCAGGGTGTAGATTCATAGTCCACCTCTCCCGTTTTATAATGTTGCCTTTTGCAGATTAGAACGGATTGTGTCGATTTTGTGTTTTACACTTCCCTCAAGAAGTTTACCATCTATTCTGACACTTATTCCGCCAATAAGCTTTGGCTCAACAGTGCAGTCAAGCTCGACAGTCTTTCCGCTATATACCTGCAATTTTTTGATAAGTGCAGATTTCTGTTCATCAGTAAGGGCAACCGCACTCTTTACATATGCGACAGTGATTTTATGCTCTTTATAGTATAGCTTTTCAAACGCCTTTATACATTCAGGAATCTGAGCAGCATATCCTCTCTCGGTAATAAGCTTTATAAAGGAACAAATATATTCCTCTGCCCTATTCTCAAATACTTCATCAATCACCTTTAATCTTTCACTTAATGGAATATTCAAGGAGCAAAGAAGATGAATAAACTCCGGATTTTCTTCGAGAAGTTTATTTATCTCTCTGAGCTGTTCAAGATAGAGCTTATCTTTATTTTCCTCAAGAGCAAGCTCGAAAATCGCTCTGCCGTATTCAGTGGAAACATCGTACATATCATTCACCTATATTTTCTATAAAGTCATTGATAAGCTCGGTATGGTCTTTTTCATCAATTTCTCGACCAACAACCTGTTCTGCAATATCAATGGATATTTCGGATATTTCGTTTTTAATTTCGTTAATAGCTTTCTTTCTCTCGCTGGCAATCTCTGCATTAGCCTTTCTAACAGCCAAATCGGCTTTATTATGAGCCTCTTGCAAAATTTCATTACTTGACTGCTCCGCCATCTCTCTTGCGTTACGAAGAATATTTGTAGCTTCTTCTTTAGAATGAGAAAGCCTTTCTTCATATGCTTGCTTATTAGCCTGAGCCTGTTCGTTTGCCTCATTTGCTTTATCATAGATATTATCAACTTGAGCCTGACGCTCTGCAAACATCTTTTTAACAGGCTTAAAGAGCAACTTTTTCAAGATAAGGAAAAGTATAAGCAAGTTAAGCAATGAAATAATTATATGCCAGATGTTTATAGAAATAACATCAAGAGTTTGTATCAAATTTAATTCCCCCTTTTCGGGCTGTATTTAATAATAACATAAGTTCGATGATAGAGATTCTATATCTTAAAAGTAAAGTCACTCAGTCAGGGAGCCCCCTGCGAGGGTTCCCTACGAAAAACATTCCATTGGAATGTTTTTCTACCCTCCTGCGCTTTAGGAAGCATAAAGAATTTCGCTCTCTGCGGAAAGCGACAAGGGCGTTGCCCTTGACCTACAAGCCTTTTCAAAGGATTGAGCGAAACTTTTAGGTGTCTTAAAGAAGTATGTCAACTAAGCGATAGTTTAGTCCTCCGCATAGGCAAACTTTCTATACTCACTACGAGCGGGGCAAAGCCGAGCGATTATGCGTCTTGACAGCGGAGGCACTCCGCCTTGAGCAAAACTTTTAAGTGTTTTAGGGAAATCTTTCTATCGAACTAATGTCAATTAAGCAACAGCACCTTGAAGAACACCAACAAGGAAGCTTGGTGCCACAAAAATAAGGAGAATAGCTATAACAAGGGCATAAATACCTGTGGATTCTGCGATAGCACAACCCATAAGCATAGTAGATGTAACTGAACCCTTACACTCAGGCTGACGACCGATAGCCTCACAAGCCTGTCCAACTGCATAACCTTCACCGATACCAGGTCCGATACCTGCAATCATCGCAATACCTGCACCAAGTGCACAACAACCAAGAATAATACCAATAGCAAGTTCCATTTTAAATAATCCTCCTGATAATTTAATATATTTTTAATTTTAATATCAACAATAATTTCTTAAAACTATAAAAAAGCTTATCAAGAAATTATGCTCTACGTTTTTTCAATCGCCTTTTTTCGTAGGCTTCCTCTGGAAAACCATTTGCTATATAAAGCATTGTCAGCATAGCAAAGATAAATGCCTGTAAACAACCGCTGAATATATCAAAATACAAAGACAATACAGCAGGTATTCCTATCTGCAAGAAAGGTATTTCTCCTAATAATCCAGGTAGCCAACCTAAAAGCAAAGATGTTAATCCTTGCAAAGCAGCTGCAACCAATACTGATATAACTGAACCTGAAAGCACATTTCCGAAATGACGGAATGTCATAGAAACAGGCGTTGCAACCTCACTGATAATATTTATCGGTGTGAAAACTGCAATAGGCTCTGTATATCCTTTTAGGTAATTTCCAAGTCCACCCTTTAGCTTATAGTGTGTAATAAGAATAAATACTAATATCGCCCAACCGGCAACTATATTTATATCTGATGTAGGTGGATATAAGCCCAAAAGGCTTGATAAACTTGATAACGCCGACAAACCAAGAATTGCCGCAATAAATGGTGCAAAACCCATAAAGCGTTCACCCATATTGCTCTTGACAAGATTTTCTGCCTTTTCTACGATAAGTTCTGCTAAGAACTGTCTTTTGGAAACAGATTTAATATTCAATCTGCGTGTCAAAAACAGACATATCGCAAGAATAGTAAGTATAACTGCCCAAGAATTCACCTGTGATTCTGTTATCGGCAAATCCATTATCGGCATCGGAATAGTGAAATAAATTATCGCACCTGTTACAGTTATTCCCTCTGCTGCCGGTGAAAATAGAATTTTAAGAACAATACAAGCTGTCAGCGGAAGTATCATCATTGCAATAAGCAGAATATCAATTATTACCGCTTTTGCACTCTTTTTCATTCGTTATCACCTCCCTCATCGTCAGATGATGCGATATCTTTTTCTGATTCTGAAGTTGTTTCAGCATTTGCCTTTGGAGAATCTTTTATTTTCAAGCCTCGAATTGTCATAACAATTCTTGGGAAGAAAAACGGTATTACTACTGCAACAATATTAAAGCATGGCAAAACTCCGCCTATTACTGCAACAATAATTAACATAAGAAATCTAAATGACTGTGATATTTTCATTCTGTTTTCTGCCGTTTTAAGTTCAGTATCAATAAGAGATTTTTGCAGTGTTATTCCCATAAGAAAGAAATTCAGTACCGCAATTCCACCGCCAAGAATATTTCCTAAAATTACGGTATAATCAAATGCACCGCAGATTAAGAATACAGCTTCCATTATTGCACTAAGAATTACAACACCAATCAACAGATACATTGACTCTCGCTTTATAGTTTTATCTACCTTCATAAAAGCCCTCCGTTAATCTCTGTTATATAATTGAGGCTATGCAATATTCGCCATCTACCTTCTCTATCTTAGCTTTAACTATTTTTCCACACATATCCTTATCACCCTCAATTAAAACAGGAGTATAATTCTTTGTATAACCCTCGAGCATACCATTTTTTGTGCGTGTTTCAAGTAGAACTTCTTGAATAAGTCCAACTTGCGATTGCATAAAAGCTTGGCGTGTTTTCTCGGTTACATCAATCATTATATTAGCACGCTCTTTTTTGAGTTCATTTGGGACTTGATTTGGAGCTTTATCCGCAACTGTTCCTTCTCTGCGTGAATATGGGAATATATGTGCCTTTGCAAAAGCTATTCTTTCAGCGAATTTGCAAGACTTTTCAAATTCTTCTTCAGTTTCTCCGGGAAACCCTGTCATAATATCCGTTGTAATAGACGAATTATCGAAGATTGACCTTATGTTATCAACAATTTTTGCGTATTCCTCTGTCGTATACTTTCTGTTCATACGCTTTAAGGTTTCATCACAACCACTTTGCAATGAAAGGTGAAACTGTGGACAGAATTTCGGCTGTTTGTTAAGGCGGTTAAGCACTTCTATACTCATCAGTTCAGGCTCTAACGAGCCAAGTCTTACACGCTCTATTCCGTCAACCTCGCATACAGCGTCAACAGCATCACAAAGTTCTAAACCGATATCAGTTCCATAGCACGAAAGATTTATTCCTACAAGAACTATTTCAGAATAGCCCGATTTTGCAAGAGCAGTAACCTCATTTTTAATATCGTCAAGTTCTCTTGAACGAACTCTGCCTCTTGCATAAGGAATAATGCAATACGAGCAAAAGCGATTACAGCCATCTTCTATCTTTATAAATGCACGAGTTCTTTTCTGATATGACGGAACAGAAAGTTCCTCGTATTTATCATTCTTTTCATACTTATCTATCATTATAAGACGCATATGATTTTTCAGATATTGTTCTATAGCAGGAACTAAAGCTGCACGGCATTTATTTCCGAGAATAATATCAACCTCCGGATATTTATCTCCAATATCAGGAAACGCCTGCGGAACACAACCGGTAAGAACAATAACAGCATTTTCATTTTCTCGTCTTGCTCTACGAACCATTTTTTGTGCCTTATGTTCGCTTACGCTTGTAACGGCGCAGGAATTAACAATAATGATATCTGCATTTTGATTTTCTTCTGCAGTTTTAAATCCCGCAGCATTAAGGTTTCTCATCATAGCCTCGGACTCGTATTGATTAACCTTGCAGCCGAGAGTAATAATCTTAGCTAACATTGAAAAATTCACCTTTTTAATTATTTAAATATCTTACAATATAATATCATATTATAAAAATTTACTCAACCTATTTTATAAAATTAACATTTTAATAATTTTATATGTAGCAATAAATATTTAAAATCACTTTTAAATATACATAAAAAAACTCCGTATCGCAGCTACGATACGGAGAAGCATCTTGGCTTTAAGAGTTTTTATAGACGTATGGCTCAAGGTCAACTAAAAATGACTGAGGAACATCTTCGGAATCAATCTTTAATGTAATTGGCTTAGTAATGTCAAGACTGATTATACCAATTATAGAATGAGCATCTATAACATATTTATCTGACACAAGATTAATTGGCAAAGACTTATACTTAGATGTCATATCCACAAAATTTTTTACATCTTCAAGATTTGGCAGAAAAATATCTGTACAATACATTTTAATTACCCCCAAATAAAAATTTATAATACAGCAATATGCCGAAAAAATTTATTTGCAGAAATTCGCTCTGCTCATATTATAATAGCAGTATTTTTTGATTCGGTCAACCTTAATTCTGAAATTTATCTACATTTTTTTCATACAATCTCTTTGAATTGATGATTAAAAACGCTTATATTTTAAAATACAGACAAAGAATTTCAGGATTCAGCCGATTCAACAATTTCAGAAAGCTCCGCCCATTTATCCATATATTGCTCAAGCTCATCATTCTTTGTTTGAAGTTCTTCTGAAAGCTTTGTTGCAAGCTCATAATCACTTGCCGTTTCAGGTGCTTGAAGCTGTTCCTCAAGTTCAGAAATATTCTCCTCTACTTCTGTAATTTTTGCCTCAAGCCTATTTAAATCAGCTTTTGCCTTGCGTCTTTGAGCATCTCGCTCTTTTTTATTCTTATAATCAAGCTTATTTTCACTTTCTTGTTTTTGCTTTGGCTTTTGAATAATTTCATCTTTATGAGTTTTTTCCATAAACTCATCATAACTGCCACGAAATTCCTCTACTCCTCTATCTGTCAGATAATAAATCCTATCAGCAAGCGAATTTATCAAGTATCTATCGTGAGAAACCGCAAGAAGCGTACCTTCGTAATTCATAAGAGCAGTCTGCAAAGCTTCGCAGGAACTTATATCAAGATGGTTTGTAGGCTCATCGAGCAATAGGAAATTTGCACCCGAAAGCATAAGCTCTGTGAGAAGTACCCTTGCCCTCTCGCCACCGCTTAAATCAGAAACATATTTAAATACATCTTCACCTTTGAACATAAATCTTGCGAGGGTATTGCGTATTTCAGTGTTAGTCATAGCCGGATACTTGTCCGAAATCTCATCAAATATAGTCTTGTTGCTATCAACATTCTGCTGAATCTGGTCATAGTAGCCGATTTTAACACCTTCACCAAGTGTAATTCTACCACTTTGTGCCTCATAAAGTTTCATAAGCGTTTTAAGCAGGGAAGTTTTTCCGCAACCATTAGGTCCAATCAAAAATACACGCTCTCCACGCTTTATATCCATATTAACATTCTCGAAAATAGTGTTGCCATCAAAACCAACTGCAAGGTTTTCAACCAAGAGAACATCATCGCCACTTCTTTCATTTGCAGAAAGAGTGAAGTTAATCTCTCCTGGAGCATTTTCCGGCTTTTCGAGATTCTTTTGAAGTCTGTCAATAACCTTTTGCTTGCTTTCGGCGGTCTTGATATTCTTTTCTCTGTTCCAACGCTTCTGCTGTTCAATAATACCCTCAAGCCTATGAATTTCACGCATAGTATTATCATATTCACGCTGTTTTGTAAGCTCTCTCTCTTGTTTTTGTGGCAGATAAGTTGAATAGTTACCCTTATACATTGTCAGTTTTTTATGCTCAAGGTCAAAGGTTTTATTCGTAACCTTATCAAGAAAATATCTATCATGCGAAATGACTATATAAGAACTATTTGAATTGAGCAAATATTCTTCAAGCCATTCCACCGCCTGAACATCAAGATGGTTAGTAGGTTCATCAAGCAATAAAAGCTTTGCACCACATAAAAGCAACTTAGCAAGCTGAAGCTTTGCTCTTTGACCACCACTGAGTGAACCAACAGGCAAGCTCATACGACTATCGTCAAAACCAAGTCCAAGCAAAGCAGACCTTGCCCTACTGCGATATGTAAGACCGCCATTTCGAGTAAACTCATCGTGCAGCATTGCTTGTCTTTCAACAAGTTTATTTGTATCGCCAATTCCAGCACTAATTTGGGCATTAAGTGTATCAAGCTCCATCTCAATATCGGAAAGATGCGAAAATACAGACACAACCTCATCATATGCTGAACGGTCGAGATTTCGGCAGACATGCTGCTCCATATAGCCGATGGTTGTACCCTTGCCAAGACTTATTGTACCCTTATTAGGTTTATAGTCTCCAACAAGAAGTTTAAAAAGGGTTGTCTTTCCGCTTCCGTTTACGCCGATAAGACCAATGCGGTCACCAGGTTGAATCTCGAAAGACATATTCAAAAAGAGGTCGTCATCGCCAAAGCCCATATCAAGCGAATTAACCGAAAGCAAAGCCATTTTTATCCACTCCTATAACAAATACTTAATCAATATTTTCTAAAGGGACAAAGCCCTTAACGAAAAAAGACTTCCCGAAGGAAGCCTTTTTCTATCGTTAGAGCATTAGACAGCTCTTGTAACCTTTCCCGAACGCAGACAACGGGTGCAGGCATTTATACGCTTAGGACTGCCATTAACAACTGCCTTAACCTTGACAACATTTGGCTTCCAAGCTCTGTTAGATCTTCTGTGTGAGTGAGAAACCTTTATACCAAAGGTAACTCCCTTTCCGCATACATCACACTTTGCCATTGTATGCACCTCCTTATGGTGTCAGCAGGATAAGCCGTGACAAATCGGCTTAATCCGCATAGAAAATCGAAAAATTAAATTATCCGGCAAGAGCCAAATTACTTAATCTCGACTTCTGCTCCAACCTCTGAAAGCTTAGCCTTGATAGCTTCAGCATCGTCCTTAGAAACAGCTTCCTTAAGTGTCTTAGGAGCTTCGTCAACGATAGCCTTTGCTTCCTTAAGACCAAGACCTGTGATCTCACGAACAACCTTGATAACCTTAATCTTCTCGCCACCAGCAGACTTAAGAACAACATCAAACTCTGTCTTCTCTTCTGCAGCAGCACCTGCCTCAGCAGCAGGACCTGCAACAACTGCAGCAGCTGCGGAAACACCGAACTCATCTTCAACAGCGTGTACAAGCTCTGAAAGCTCGAGAACTGTAAGACCCTTTAATTCTTCAACAATAGCAGTAACCTTTTCTGATGCCATGATATTTACCTCCGAAAAATGTAATTTTTAAATAAATTAAGCCTCTGCAGGAGCTTCAGCAGCTTCAGCAGGTTCGCCGTCCTTATCAACAATAGCCTGGACAGCACGAGCAAATGATGCGATAGGAGCGTTGAACGCACCAAGAACATTTGCGAGCAAGACTTCTCTTGAAGGAAGCTTTGCAAGACTATTAATCTTGTCGAGGCTGATAACCTCGCCATCAAGATAGCCTGATTTGATAGCGAACTTCTCGTGTGAATCAGCATACTTAGCAAGGATTCTTGCAGCAGCTACATAATCAGTTTCGCTTGTTGCGATAGCAGTTGTACCGTTAAGTACATCATCAAGACCTGAAAGACCTGCATTATCAGCAGCGAACTTAATAAGTGTGTTCTTAATAACAGTATAATGTACGCCTGCCTCACGAAGCTCTTTACGAAGCTTTGTGTCGTCTGCAACAGAGATACCGTGATAATCAACGACAACACCTGCAACAGAGTTCTTGATTCTATCGGTAAGGTCAGCAACTATTTGCTTCTTTTCCTCCAAAACCTTCTGACTTGGCATAACATTTCACCTCCTTGAAAATTGGCACAAAAAAAGTGCCTTACCCCTTTTCCGGAGAAAGGCACAGAAATATCGTAAATCTGGCTCTTTCCTCGGCAGGTGGGAAAACCCGTTATGCAATACCTGCTGTCTTTGGAACAGCTTGATTATTATAACACAATTTCAAACCGTTGTCAAGAGTTAAATCAGACGTATTTAGCTGTATTAATTCTGACAGATGGTCCCATTGTTGTTGTAACGGCAATGCTCTTAACATACTGACCCTTTGCAGCAGCCGGCTTTGCCTTGATGATAGCATCAAGAAGAGCATCGAAGTTCTCGGAAACCTTTTCAGCACCGAAAGAAACCTTACCGATTGGGCAGTGAATGATGTTTGTCTTATCAAGACGATATTCAATCTTACCTGCCTTAGCTTCCTTGATAGCCTTAGCGATGTCAGGAGTAACTGTGCCAGCCTTTGGGTTAGGCATAAGTCCACGAGGACCAAGAACCTTACCAAGACGACCAACAAGACCCATCATATCAGGAGTTGTGATAAGAACATCGAAATCCATCCAGCCCTCGTTCTGAATCTTTGTTGTGAACTCTTCTGCACCGACATATTCAGCACCTGCTTCTTGTGCGAGAGCAACATTATCGCCCTTGCAGATAGCAAGTACTCGTACAGTCTTACCTGTACCGTTTGGAAGAACTATAGCACCTCTAACCTGCTGGTCAGCGTGACGGTTATCAACACCAAGTCTTACATGAACTTCAACAGTTTCATCAAACTTAGCCTTACCTGTCTGTACGCAAAGTGCGATAGCTTCGTTTGCTTCATAATTCTTTGACTTGTCGATAAGCTTGAGCGAATCGACATATTTTTTACCGTGTTTCATTGGTTTGTCCTCCCTGTAGAGTGGTAAAATCGGATTATTTCCTCCCACCCGGGTTTGATCAATCGACTACTTCTACGCCCATGCTGCGAGCTGTGCCCGCAATCATGCTCATAGCTGTCTCAACGCTTGCTGCGTTAAGGTCTGGCATCTTTTGCTCAGCAATCTTCTTGACCTGCTCACGGGTAATCTTTGCAACCTTTGTTTTGTTCGGAACGCCCGAACCGCTTTCGATTCCACAAGCCTTCTTAATAAGAACGGCAGCAGGTGGAGTCTTTGTTACGAATGTGAATGAACGGTCTGCATAAACTGTGATAACAACAGGAATAATCATTCCTACGTCATTCTTTGTGCGCTCGTTAAATTCCTTCGTAAATGCCATAATGTTGACACCATGCTGTCCAAGTGCAGGACCAACAGGTGGTGCCGGGGTAGCCTTTCCTGCAGGTATCTGAAGCTTAATAAAGCCTGTTACCTTTTGAGCCATTTTCTTTGCACCTCCAAAATTCGTGGTATAAATGCGGAAAACGGATTTGCCGTTTCCTCCCACGAGGGCTTATGCCCTCAATAACAACAGACGCGGTGGCTTAGACCGTTTCTGCTATTGGCTTAATCACTCGACCGGCTCAACCTGATGTAGCTCAAGCTCTACCGGCGTCTCACGCCCGAACATATGAATGATAACTCGGACGCTATTCTTTTCCTTGTTGAGTTCATCTACTATACCGACTGAATCGTCAAACGGTCCGTCAATAATTCTTACAGAATCACCGACATTATAATTGACCTCAACATTTTTAATCTCAACTCCAAGGCGTTCTACTTCTTCATCAGTAAGCGGAACAGGCTTGGAGCTTGGACCTACGAAGCCAGTGCAACCGCGAATATTGCGGACAACATACCAGCTGTCGTCATTCATAATCATTTTAACAATAACATAGCCTGGGAAAACCTTGCGTTCAACCTCACGGCTCTTATTGTCCTTAATCTCTGTTACCTTTTCGGTAGGAACTCTGATTTCCTGAATAAGATGTCCAAGATTTCTGTTCTCTACGGTTGTTTCGAGATTAGAAGCTACTTTGTTTTCGTAGCCCGAATAAGTATGGACAACATACCATCTTGCTTCGTTGTCAGCCATAGTTTCTCCTCCGATCATACTCAGTTAGAAACATGCATAACCAAACCGAGCAGAGCGTAAAGTCCACTGTCGAGTGCGAAAATAAACGCACCGATGATGACAATAGCCAAAAGGACTATACCCATATTTTTAAAGGTAGCCTTTGGAGTCGGCCATGCAATCTTCTTGATCTCGCTTTTTGTGTCACGGAAGAATTTCTTGATTCGCCGACCTGCTCTTACGAAGATATTCGGCTTTTTTTCGTTATCGGTTTTTTTAGCCATAATTTACCTCCGTAGCGTGATCACTTTGTCTCTTTATGAAGAGTGTGCTTCTTGCAGAATCTGCAATACTTGTTCATCTCAAGTCTGTCGGGGTCATTCTTCTTGTTCTTCATTGTGTTGTAGTTTCTCTGTTTGCACTCCGTGCAGGCTAATGTAACTTTTACTCTCATGACGGCACCTCCCGGTATTTCGGAATAATTTAGCCTCCCTCTTGCAGGGAATCCTTTACTCTCTGCAATCATAAAACAGGCAGATTACCGAATCTCAGCCTGCTTTTATTATTGCAAATATTGCTTATGAAAAAGACATTCGCAATAATAAAGGGCAAAAAAATAAGCCCCTTGTGAGGTAAAATAAATATACCACATTACTTATAATTTGTCAATGCCTTTTTTCAATTTTTTGAACATTTTATTTTTTATTGGGGTTTGTATAGCTTAGGGAAATTTTTCCATATAAATACACGCTTTTTAAGACTATTTGGGGCATTTTTAGAAACTTCAAGCATTTCATCACAGCGTTTTATCTTCATAGCCGTTCTTATTGAAGATGGTTTTACACCGTTTTTCAGGAGAGTATCCACACAATTCATAATAACATCAGGAAGTTTTTCGTATCTGAAAAGCTCACAAAGTTCCCTGTTATTTCCAAATCTTGATTCAACGAACTCTGCAATTTCTCGGATAGCATCTACCCTCTCTAAAATATGTAGTTCCTTGTTATCATTGCTTTCCTTAATAGGTGCTTGATTTTCTGTATCCTTTTTAAGCTTAAATTCAGAAAAAGCCGTCTTTGGGTTAGCCAAAGCAATTTTATAAACATACTGCTCCGCATAACCTCTGCGACAATTTTCCGAAAATAAAATTTTATTTTCCTGTACAAAATCATTTCTTAGCATAATTGCAGGAATCTCAACCGAAATAATCGACCTTGCAATCGCTATTGCCAAATCCTCGCCTTTAATATTATTCAAGCCGACAGCCGTTGCCTTGGTTTCCTCATCAGAAAGCTTAGACGATGCGAATACAAAATCTGCCCCATTTTTTTCTGCAAGCTCATAATAACTTGGAATAAAATCGCTATAAAGCGTTCTTGCGAAAACAAAGGATATATACTTTCCCGATGCCTTATAAATTCCGGTATTCAAGGCACTTCCGACAGTGGAACTGCCATTTTGAAGAACAAATCCGTTCAGCTTGTTGGCTTTAATAGCATTAAGTGCATTTCTGACGGTAGAATCTGTCGAATTCATATCAATTATCAAATATTCAACATCAAGACCAACACAGTTTTTGCTTACTGATTTAATAATATTTGCAATATTTTCAGCGACATTTCTTGTTGGAATAATAACCGAAACGCTAACACTGCTCATAAAGTCAACACCCATTCCGCAATACCATATATATTCACAATATTCTCTATAAAATATTATAGCACTTTTTTGGACTTTTTGTTGTAGATTTTCAACAGCTTTTTAGATTAAATTTTATGTATATTTACCAAGTAAAAAATCTTGTATTTTTTAGTCACTTATGGTAATATATACTTGCGACACAATTCAATAGCTCTAATTATAGGATTTTTCTATCTATAATGATTTTCTTTATTCTTGCAAGAAGAATGTTTTTTACATTTGGTAAAAACACATTCTCCTTTCTTTAAGTCTTCTTGCAAGAGTAGAGTTTTAGAATTGTGTCGCAACAATCGGAGTTATGTGCTTTTCGGTGCGTGACTTCGGTTACGCACTTTTTTATTTTCTCGATTTATAAAATTTTAGGAGGAGAATACTAATGAGAAAAAACACTGTAAAAAAGATTTTAGCGGCACTTCTTGCACTTGGAATTATTTCAGCACTAACAGCTTGCAACAATTCGCAAACCACAACACAAAGTACTGCCGAATCGTCTAAATCGGTTTCCGAAAGCTCGACAGAAAGTTCACAAGAATCCTCTGCCGAATCATCAAGCGAGAGTTCTGTTGAGTCTTCTAAGGCAGTTTCTGAAAGTTCGGCTGAAAGCTCAAAAGAATCCTCCACCGAATCATCAAGCGAGAGTTCTGCGGAATCTTCTAAGGCAGTTTCTGAAAGTTCAGTAGAAAGTTCAAAAGAATCTTCCGATGAATCATCAGAAATTCCAGTATATCAAGTTGAGTCCAAGAAAGCTTCTTTCAAAGATGTAACAAGATATGGTAAAATATTAAAGACCGCTAAACTAACATCAAAGTATGGAAATGTTACCCTTCCTAAAGGTTATCTTGTAGCTATTTTGAAAGTTAATGATTCAACTTATGACATTTATTGTGTTAGTTTTTCTATAACTGTTGATGCTTCTTTAATAGAACTATTTGATGAAGATTACGAACCTGATTTTTCTCTTAGATACTGGTTCGGAATTGAAGAAGAATATTTGAATCTCTGATAAAAAATTTAAAAATGTAATAGTAAAAACCGCTTACAGACAACAACTCTGTAAGCGGTTTTTATTGCAAATTGCCATGTTATTTATATTCGAAACACTTGGTCATGAGAATATAGAAACAACTCTTCAAACCTACTCACATTTATACCAAAATTGTTATAGGACAAAGCTCATTTTAACCAAAGGGCAAAAATCACTTTCTCAGTTGCACTCATTCAATTACAATAAAATCAGAATTTTATTGACAAAATCGCTTGTATTTTCAAGGGTTTCTGCGATTCTGGGCGTAAAAAATGACCTTAAAGGAATTGCTCCTTCAAGGTCATTCGAGAATATTAAATTTTACCGATGGTTAAAAATCGGTGTTGCCCAAAAACAATATAAGTTATTCCCACTCGCTCCCTGTAAATCAATCTTAAACACTTTTGTTTATGAAATTTAGTAGGGATTATCTACATTATTTGAATTATCGGTAAAGCATACGCTATCCGATTTTTTGTTGCCATTTCGTTGCCAATACATAAGAAATTTTAATGCCAAGAAGCATAAATAAGTTGTCGCTTATCAAAAGCCTCTTTGCCACCTTCCATAATATCAACAATTTGTTTATGTGTCGAATTCAGGTCAATATTTCCTTGTACTACATCGATTTTTGTTTCTTGATACTCAACTACTAAGACCCTTTCAGAATCGCCAAGCACTGGGATGTTCGCATTATGCGTAGCAAATACGAACTGCATATGCGGTTTCTTCCGCGTAATAGCAGTAATAACCTCATCGTAGATTACCTTATTGTCAAGATCATCTTCTGGTTGATCAATAAAAATGACATCGTTATCATCTTGTGTCAATATAAACAGAATTAGTGCCGAGGCTCGTTGACCAATCGAGTGTTGCCGCAACAGCTTCCCATGATAATAGATATTTACTTTGTTTTCAACTTGCCTGCCCAATAATTCTTCGTATTGATTACGAAGTTTTTCTTCCAATTTAGCATATTCACCGGACGAAACGATTTTTTTCAGTTCGCTGCCATCGCAAATAATCCAGTCTTCTATTATCGCTGTGTAGTCGGTGAACGTATCGCAAATAGCTTGGTATTTGCTATCCGAGATTCCCGTTCCCTTGAAATCACTTTTCAATTGGGATTTGAATCCTTCTCGATCTCCCTTAAATGCGATTTCAATTCGTAGTTCTGTTTGATTCTGATTAATACGTTCAGTTTCGGCCTTATACGCATTATAGGTTGCCAACAGGACATCATTGCGTTCTCTTGCCGCCTTAGTAAATGATGTTTCTATTTTTGATTTGGAGGATGCTTCGTCACTTAGTAACTGTAACTTTTCCTTGGTCTTTTGCAACTCAGCGGTCATTTTGACAAAACTATCAACATCCAAAGTTTCATCTTTAATCTCTCTTTTAATTTCGGCAAATTCATCTGCCAAGCTATCAGTTCGCTCTTTCAAACGGGAAATTATATCACCCACACTGTTGCACTGTTTTTCAATTTCATCAATGCAGGAACCGATTTGCGTGAGTTGAACATCAATTAGAGACAATACCGCTGAAACATCTTCAAAGATGTCTGTATTAAACTCACTACTATATCCGTCCAAAGTACTTGACACAATTGAATTTCTTGAAAATACATTACGAATATCACGCAAAATCGAGTCAATTCTTTTTTTCACCGTATCAAGCTTTGTGGTGTCAGTGGTGTATCCTCTTTGCTTTTTTAGTTTATCTGCTACCCCTTTTTCTTCAAAAATCGAAAGCTTATGCTCAAGTTCTGTTTGCTGTGTAGTAGCTTCTACCATTTGCTGTGGGCATTTGCTGTGGGATTTTACTTACGTCCAGTAAACGTTCTACATTTCCGACTAATTCACTCACAAAACTATCTAAATTAGAGGGTTGACCAATTTTTCCGCTAATTAATTTTTCTAACAAACTATTTTCGTGATCAGTGCTACCGGATAGATCTTTTTGACCGAAATACTGTACCCCATCGAACAAGCTGATTGGATTAATATTTAAGTCATTGCCACTCTCATTGAGAACATTTATTTGTTCTCCAAATATTCGACTGACAAAATAGTGTTTACCATATTTATCTACTACATTCAACGTTGCTTTACCGCCAGAACCGAAAACATTTTTAACAAGTGAATCCTTGTAGTCTTTGTCCATTTGTGCGGTGAGTCCCAAAACATATCGTACCGCTTCTAAAATAGAAGATTTTCCGCTACCTCTTATGCCAATGAGCGTATTCAACTCACGAGAAAACGTAATTGTTTGTCCGTCGAACTTTCCACCTTGGAATGATATTGATTCTATAAACCCATGTTTGTTCTCTGAAACATTTTCACTAACTCTATCTCTGTAATCTTGCAAAGCAAATTTAATTGCGGAATAAGAATATTCGCCAATTTTCAAATAAGTACATTTGTCTCCCTTACCTATATCAGTAATGGATTTCGGATCGGAGCCCTCAACCAAAGCAGGCAAAAAACCGAAGCATCTCTCGAATTGATTAAGATTGTCGCGAGACCTGGATTTCTGCAAACCAAGAACACGATTTTTAAACGAAGTAAGTCCGGCCAATGATTCAAGTAAGCCACCCTTACATTCACTAAATATGCCACTATTTTGGTCTACGTGTGCGAATACCACAAAATAATCACGTCCATAGGCCTCTAACTGTTCAAATACCTTCTTTAGGTCATATATGCTTTTTACATTGCGGTTTTCGGGATTAGGGATAGTGGCAAATGCGGCTGTCAAAAATGTTTGAATATGATTACTACCATTTTCAAGCCATTCACCCGGATTAAACACAATCAGCGTGTGAATTCCGTTTGCACCTTCTTTGATAGTTAATTCCACTCCAGGCAAGATGAATATATCTTGCTTTTTTGCCGCCTTACGAATAGCCTTATATTCATCAATATCAAATTTATTATGATTTGTAATTACGCCAACACTTATATTGGCTTTTTTTTAATACAGCTACATAATCCTTCACGAAAGAATTTTGCTCACCAGTATATGTAAATTCCTTGTCCTTGTTTGTGTGTAGGTGAAAATCAGAACGGACATACTGCAATCCATTTTCAAACATCTAACCACCTCATCAATTTAGTTTTTAGCTTAATCCTATTCAAATATTTCTCGTACTGCGCTATTGAGAGATGTTTCAAGTTCACTAACATTCGCTTTATCATTAGTTTTAAAAGCACAGTGTATATTTTTAGAATACTCAGCTATTTTATTATGTAGCGGAATATTCGAGTCGAATTTTGGAATAGCTAAGTATTTCAATACATCAACTCCTCTATTAGTTGATATAGCATATCCATCAATGATTTTGACAACATCTGTGGCATTAATTACACCACAAACATAGTACGCTTCATCAATATTATTTAAGCCAAGCATAAGTACTTTCGAATCAACAACTATCGTTTTGTCTTCACTAAACAAATTTCTGTCAGCATCTGGAATGGATTCAAGATACGAACTAACTACAACTGCTGACATACTTCCAGTCTGTTCTTTCCACAATACTTTATATGGAGCATAAGTGTATTCACCAACATTGTCTAAACGATAATATGGTTGTGTACTTGCATTAAAGAATTTTCCATTTTGAATTCGACTTGCCAACAATTCATCGTGATAATAATTTAACCATTCATTTGTTTTTGGAGCTGTTTTTACAAGCTCTTTTACAGGAATACCATATTTGTATTTTCCCGAATGAGGTACTAAAATATATTCATTAGATTTCACCTGCCATTTAGCAATATTTCTTCCGCCAAGCATTGGAAATATGTAAGTTTCTTCAACTTTATCTTTATGAACACCCTTTTTAAGAAAATCTTTGCGTCGTTGTCTTTCTATACAGTTTTCTATAAGCATAAGACCATCTCGACATCTGATAGGTTTTTTTAAAAGATATATACCTTTAGCACCAGCAGGTTCTATACCCTTTCTTCCACTGTAATAGCGTGGTTTTGAGGAATCAAGAACCTTATTAGCAAATTCCATGTCGGGCAATGTCAGCCAAGAGGACTGTTTATCATTACCATCAACAGGCTGTGCCGAAAGAGTTTCGAAGTGCAATTTATTTGCTACTTCATTCCATTTTGCATGAGAATCAATCAGTGTCTTTTTTCCTATTTGCTTCCACACTTTATAAGCATTCATTGAATATACCATTTCTACGCCTTTAATAATTTTTATTGCAACAGTAGGAATAGTAAATAACTTTACATTTGAAAAATCATCAACGGCATCAATCCTGAAGGGAACATTTTGCCCAAATCGAGTAATTGAGAGTTTCCTAAAGCCCTCGCCGCCTTTAGTTGATTTTTGTAGCTTTGCAAATAAAATCCAAAAAATTTGCAAATAAAATGCAAAAAGCAATTTGGATATTTATGCGAGTTTAAATACTGCATAAACTATATTTAAAAATCATTTATGAAATAAAAAAACCGCTCTCAAAAATTAAAATTGAGAGCGGTTTTTAAATTTGTAAGGTTTATGATTTTATTTTTGTGTTTAGTTTATTATGTAGATTTTAAATTTTTAGCATATCAGTGTGGATATATTTATCCTGATTGTTATAGTGTATTACAGACCAACCATTATACTTGCCGGACTTGATAGAGCATACAACATTGAACTTATCGCCCTTGTTAATGTACGCACAAGGTTTGGTATCACTTGGCTTACTGTAAATTGGTACACCCAAAGCAGTGCCTTTCTGCCAAGCAGATAACCCTGTTCCATTGATTCTGCTGTTCTGAATATAGCCTGTTGTATTATTTGCATGAACTTTGCTCCAACCATCACCATTGTCAGAAATAAAGTCGCATACAGTTCCGATTTTAAGCGTTGTCAACTTGCGGGAGCTTCCTCCCATATCATCAAAAATTGGCTGAGAGCGAAGGAACGAAGTCTTGTTAATAACCTTTACTTTATCGCCATTTTTTGTTTTAGTTGGTTTTTTAGTTATATAATCTTTAAAAATCCAGTTTACATCAACATTTCCGGAAATGCCAGAAATCAAGCCGTTTTCTGAATACTGCCAAATTGTACATTCAAAAGCAGGTGAAGATACACCCCAGTGAGCCAACCATAAATCATATTTGCTTATTAGCTTATCTTTGTGAAGGTAACTGTTAAGCCAATTGGGGTTACAATATAACATTGGTGTATAACCGGCAGACTTAATCTTATCGCAGAAGGCAATAACAATGCTTGTAAGAGTGTCTTTGCCAAGATGAGTTTGCGAAGAATCCTCAATGTCAAAAGCAACGGGCAAATCTATCTTATAACCTTTAATTGTTTTTAAGCAAAATTCAGCCTCTTTTTTTGCTTCGGCGGCTGATTTTGCATAACTATAATGATAAATACCGCATTTAATGCCTGCCTTGATGGCGTTTTCAATGTTTCTGATAAATTTATTGTCGATTTGATTAGGATTTTCTACGCCAAAACTTGAACGAATCATAGCGTATCTTACGCCTGATTTATAGACTTTATCCCAGTCGATATTACCATTCCAAGTACTTACATCAATAAGCTTCTCTCTCATTGCAAATACCCCATTTCCCTATAATAAGCCTTTTCTGCTTTGATTTCTTCCGCTGTAATGCTGTCAATATCTTCATCAGATACATTCATACACTCTTTAATTTCGTCATTCGTTTTGCCATATGCAAGAGCCTTGATAATTTGTCTTTTAACCTGTTCTGTCATTGTAAATTACCTCACTTTTATATTTTTTGTTTTTTCCATTTGCCATTGTGCTTAATATATAGCTCGCTTGTATCTGTACACAATGCCGTGCTACCGTCTGGTGCTTTCTTTATTGAGTCCAACTTATCTACATCAGTGCTATCTAATAGATATTCTCTTGTATCGTTTTTTCTCAATTCAATACTGCCTAAATCTACTGTTTCATCATCGTTATAAATTTCGTCAGCGATTATTTTCATATTTATCACTCCTCTATTGATGATTTGATTTTAGCCTGTTGATACTCTGTATCGTCAATCTCAATAAAATCACTTGCTTTAAGAGATTTGGCAAGATAAATTTCGCCCTCGTAGACCTCGCCAGTCGAGATATTTTTGAGATGTTTGCCCTCGCTCGGCACGAGCTTAACTACTGTTACTTTTGATGTTGTCATATTATCACCTCCAGTTATGCTAAAGTCCAATTCTTATCTGTGGCGATTGCCTTTTGCTCATCACTGAGCTTTGCGAGATTAGTTGCTCCAAGTGTGAGTGTATACGCTGATTGATTTGACCTGTCTGCCAGAGCTGTCAGCATTGCTACAATCGTGTCTACGCTATATTTTGTGCTTGATGATAAATTGAGAGTGTTAGCATTAAATCCATTGCCAAGAGTAACATTTGTAAGATTTGAGCAACCAGTAAATGCTGTTGCACTAACAGTAGTAACGCCGCTTGGTATTGTAATATCAGTAAGTGCTGAACAAGAATAAAATGCATTATTTTTTATTTCTAGTACACCCGTTGAAATATCGACGCTTTTAAGACCTGAACAGAAAGAAAATGCTGATACTTCTATAGTTTTTATGGTGTTTGGAATAGTTATATTTGTAAGCTTAACACAGGAGTAAAACATACCCTGCCTAATCTTCGTCCAGCTCTTAGGCACAATAAACTCCGTAACAGTACCCGTCAGCACGCTCTCATACAAGTCAGACTGCTGCTTATACTTATCCGCCTCTCGCTCTGACTGCTTGATTTTGCAGTGCATTGCGATTTCTCTTAGTGTCATATATATCAATCATCCTTTTTTATTTGTTTATAAATTTGATTTGCATAAACACTCGCCCCGGCACAAAGTATACCTTGTGTAATTGCGGCGAATATTGCAGCCCAAACATCTTGCATGGATGTTATCTGAGTAATAGACAGTAAATATATTGTAGATAAAATAATGCCAGCACAACCAAGTACAATAGGTATATACTTGTCAGGCATTATACACTTTTTAAGTGCTACGCCAACCAAGTATAATACTGGTATAAGTATCATCAGTTCAGGTTTTATAAAATCAGTTATATTCAATGTAATCTCTCCTTAACTTTAATCAATGTATTAGTGTCAAACGCAAAATATCTTACGCTATCAATCATCAAAATATTTTTTGCTACAACATTCGAGCAATCACATACATTTTTCATATCGTGTTCCGCAATATTGCTTTTAAACAGCACCTTACTCTCTATGATTTCAACATCGTCACCCCTTGAGTAATTCAAGCGGTTCACGCTTATCTTATAAACCTCATTTTTGTTGCTCTCGTCCGTCCTCAAAAGTTCTGCCGATAATGCCGGCTTTGACGCAGCCGGTTCATTTGGAATTAACGATACGACATTAAAACCATTTTCATGATAAGAAAAAACATTGTAACTGTAACTATTTGTCATATCAGAATTATAGTTTCCAAATATCATAGCTATTGCGTTATCATTCGATACGAAAATCATTTTCCAAGTTCTTGTTGCCACAGCATCAATGTTATAAAGTGTATTACTGTAATATACCTTTGCACCGTTTGTAACGGTATCGTTTACAACCTGTTCCATATACCAATAATTTACCGACTGAGATTTTACCTCTCTGGCAAATCTTAGCTTATAGCAACCGTTCACATTAAAAACCACCTTCACCTTGTGTGATGTATCCTCGTTTGCAAACTCTGCGTCAATGTCTGTTTCGCAAACTATCCTGCTGTCTGCTGATGTTAATTCATCGACAACAGCTTTTATGAAGTCTTTTTCTGTGCCGTATATGCTTATTGATTTATTTATGTAACTCATTCTGTTTCCTCGCTTTCATACACAATTGGAGTTATTCTCGATGTTGTTTTGATAAGCTTGTCAAAGTAATTTGCGGTTTTTATGTAGTGGTCTGACTTGCCGCCGCTGGGTTTATTGAGTTTGCCTGATAGATGTTGCACCTGTTTTATTTGTCCTTGCAAAATCATTATGTAACCTCCTTTTGCGTTACCGCTGGAGTTATTATGCATTGACTGCAAGGTATTATCATAAAATAATCACCGTCTGCGGTCTGTAAGCCTATATCATAGCGATAATCCTTAAATTCCATCTTTTGAGTATCTTCAGGTTTAAGCGAAATCAAGTAACCATTTTCTTCTCTGTTTTCTGCTGTAATTACCTTTTTTATAAGATACTCATCACTTTCTATATCAAATTTCACTCCAAAAATAAGATTTTCTCCATCTTCAAGATGATATATCGTCCCATCATCATTTTGAATAATCAGAATAAACGATATCGTTGTACCTCGTGTAATTTCTAATTTCATATTTTCTCCTTAATCTAAAATAAATGCCAAAAAGTGTATCACTAAACCTTACAATTTAACGATACACTATTCGTTCAGAAAGATTATATTTTTTAGCAAGTTCAGAAATATACTGTGATTAAGATTATAATAGGTACTATAAGTGCATCTAAATATGTTACGAGTACAGCAAAGCTGATACAGTCAGTTTTGCTGCTACAATAATTTTGAAATCCATAGCAATCATTCCTTTTCTTCTATTTCATCACCCCAAACAGCAATAATACCGCTGAAATAAGGCTCAGGAACTTCTGCGGCAAGCTCTGTGCGACCATCGTTTGAATTAGCATAAGCCTTGCGTGAAGGCAAGCCGAGAGTGGTTTCTGTACCGTTATCCTCGATGAGTACACGCTGAGTTTTAACTGATACGCTTTCTGTTGTAAGATTATCTACTGTAATAACATTCTTAATTTCCATAATAAAACCTCCAAAATTAAACTAAATATGTGCCTGTGATTATGATTGATTTATTAGCGATAGAATTTTGCGATGAAATCTTTATACAAGTATCAGCACTATCATCAACCATAATAATTGCCTTAGCCATTGTAGTATCATCATTAACATAAACACTCAATGACGCTGTAACTTTTCTTGCGATTGGCAAGCCGTATATATTCGCTGATTTATTAAAATCACTGCCGAATACTATCTGAGTATTAACCATAATAGTATTTCCGTCATAGACATAGCCCGCATTTTTAACTGTTATAGTACCCTCTTTTACAGTTGGAGTCCAAGTTCCCGTTTCTGAAACTGTTGTAGGCTGGGATACTATTTTATTCCAATCGTTCCAGGATTTAGCTGTATAGTCATAATCTCTTATACAGATTTCACCATAGTAGGGTGAAATCGCTATCTGTGTTATGTAAGACTCTGAAGCGCAAGCGATAATATAAAGTTTATATGCTCGACTTGCAAAAGGCGAATTTGTAAGGCTTGCTATAACCGAATTAGGCACATCATATGTACCGGCGGTGAGATAACTATTTAAATTTGCATTTGCCGGAATAGCTGTTGCAAGACTTATTGCCGCTCCACCGAGATTATTGAGAGCTGCAAGTGCCGTTGTTGCGCCCGTACCGCCAAGCTTAATTGGCTGCGTTTGGCTCGAAACCTCATCAATGCGATTGCTCGTGTTTGCAACATCTGCAAGAGCATTTTGCAAGGCACTAAAATCGTTTTCACGCTCGACAACTTCGGTTGAAAGTTTTGCATCAACAACGCAATTAAATCTTGCGGAAGTAAGGATTTCCTTATTTGTGCCATAGACGGTGATTTCACATTCGAGGGTTGTTGCGACAGAAAGAACAGAGGCTGTAAGCTCTGCAACTATAATGCCATCAACGATTGTGCAGTTAGTGACCGCAATGGTTTCTTTAGCCTTTTTGTCGTATGCTGTGAGCGTTACACGCTCCTTGTTGAGTACAATAGGCTTATTATCGGCAGTAAGTACTATGTCAATGTATCTTGACTTGTCGTCGTACTGCTTTGCGATAATCGCCTGAGTGCTGTTCTGTGCATTGACATTCAATGTCAGTGCGTAGTGTGGTATTTGCATAATAATTCCTCCATTTAAGTTTTAGTTTTCCAAGTTCCGCCAATCTTGATTAACACCTTTTTCGCCTTTTTCCATTCACCGTTTATTTTCACAAAAACAGCTTTTGAAGATTTCCACTCACCACCTACCCTAAGCTTGAGATTATCAGTTGTTATAGACGGCACAACCGTATAAACAACCTCGTCCGACCATTCAGAAAAAAGTCCCGAAGTTCCCTTTGCCCTGACAGCGTATTTCAATATACCGGACGCATCATAAACCGTAAAAGCAGTATAATTGCTCGGCGTGGTAGTTTTATTCTGTGCAGTTGTAGGATCGAGTTTCGCCCAAGAAGTCCACGATTTACCGCCATCTGAACTATATCTCACCCTGACCTCATAATAAGAAGTCGTACCAGACCAAGTAAGATTTATCGGGTCAATACGCTTTCCAGATGTGGCTAAAAGCTTGAGATTTGTTGGCACAGTAGGAGCAGAAACACAAGTATACTTAATGCTTCCGCTTGTTGAAGTAAGTCCACGAGCATTAGTCGCACGAACCCTGAAATATACTGAACTACTATTTGAGTAGCCGTTTGAGGAAGGTATGAAACTTACAGATTTTGCTGTTGTAGTGGAGATAGTCTTCCAAGACATATTGTCACTGCTGTGTTGATATGTATATTTTCCTGCTCCGCTGTTGCCCCACGAACACGATGCACTTATTATTAAAGCCTGAGTGCTTAAACCTGCACTCAGGCTAAGACTTGCCTTTACATTGCTTGGAGCTGTGCCTGCTGGTACAGCAAGGGTGCGATCTCCGCTCGATATGCTCGCCGAAATCTGTGTAGAATAGAACTTTATACTTGCTGAAACGGTATGTGCTGATGTAACGCCTGTCACCGAATACCACCCTGTGCTTGAAGGCAGATATTTTACCAATGGTGAAGACCACTGTGAAGGTGAAGCGTCTTTGAGAGTTATACCGTTTGCAACCGTTTTGCCTGCCAGAATGGCGGTGCATTTGAGATTATATCCGAAATAGCTTAAACCTGTAATCGGCGCAATGCTTATCTTAAAGCGGTAATATACGGTTGAGCCGCTGCGTTTTGTTTCTGATGTCGAAACGGTAAATTTAATAGCAGGAGTCGTCAGCAAGGTATATGTTGTTTGTAAGTCTGCCATATCATCACCAACCTTTAATATTGAATATAAATATCACCGTTGTTGCCAACCGCAGAACTCGGTCCGCTTGTGCCATAGCGAATAGGCTTGTTGCTGAGATTTGCGTAATTGCTGTAATATGAACCGTGTTGTCCGTCGAGGAGGTCGGAATCAAGCTTAGAACCCGAGCCACTCACCTCAAGAAGCTTTGAAAGAAGTTCATTAGAGCTTATATCAGCCTTGCCTGTAACCTTTGAGGCTGTGCGCTTGTCAACAACAGCCTTTGCGGTAGTAGAGTTTGCAGCGACCGTTACCTGTGCAAGGGCTATTTCATAAATATCTCCGCTTGTTGCGAGAGCCGTGCCTGATTTATAGTCAACTGTAATATTTCTTGCCTCACTTCCGAGATTAAGTCTGAGAACCACTGTGTCAGTGCGTTCTGATGCGCTTGATGAGATAGTAAGAGTCTTTGCGGAATCGAGCTTATACCAATAACCGTTGACAATTGCTGTCCCTGCACTCACCGAAAGACCACTCGACACCGTGCTAACTTCCAAGCCTGAAATAACTCCGTTTGTAAAAAATGTATTCCAAACCTCCGCCATATCCGCAGCGTCGTAAAGTCGTTCATCGCCTGTCGTACTGTTAAAAAATCTTGATTTTTCTGCCATTTTTATCACTCCTTTCAGCGTACTGTTGGTTTGATTTTCTTAATCACTCGCCAAAGCCTTTCGGGAGAAGTTCCGAGCGTAACGGTTATTTGCGAGGAATCAGTTTCGTAGCTTTCGCTTACCTCGGTAATTCTTAAATCCTGCATAAGTCCGATTTCTCTGTCGCTGACCGTTACTAAATCACCAAGATTCCAATGTTTGAGATATTCGAAAGAACCACCCTGAGCGATTTCAGCTGTAAGCGTTTCCGTAAGTTTATATTCCTTAAGCTTGTGCTTACCCTCGGCGGAAAGCGAAATTGTCGTATCCGTTTCAGCGACTTCAAGACTTCCGCAATCTTCGAAAACTTCAAAGCGGTTCAAGCCTTTTGGAATAGATTTATCGTTTGTGACGGCGAGATAAATTCTATCAAAATCTTCTCCGACACCGCCGCAGTAGGCAAGATTCTTAAAACCGCTTTGGTCGTATGAATAGGTCAGACTGTCAATGCTTTCATAATCCCTCGACAGAATAACACGGCTGTTTGCGCTTTGACTTACAGACCTGTCAATGCCCGGAACATAGTCAAAAATCAGCTTGCTGTTTTTGAGATCAATGTAAATTTCCCAACCGCAATCGCAGTATTCGGATACTGATTGCAGAATTTCGTTAAGAGGGTCGTACCTTGCAAGCCAATTTGTTTTTAAGCCTCTGCCTTTTGTGGAGGCTATATTGATATTGCTTTGGCGAGACTCATCAAGTGCATAATAGGCTGGTCTTGTGGTATCTGAACCAAGACAAGCCCCCGCAAAAATTTTAATAATCGTTTCGGCAGGCAGTGTCTTAGCTGAAGCAGTTGCACTTGGCAGAGCGAGATATCCACCATTTGCCTTAAGCGTACTTGGAATTATGACGCGCTGAGTGGTAAAACCGTCAAGCGTCTGACCGGTTACGGTTGTCGATATACCATTCATATCGACCGTCTTTGTTACTGAACGGATAATCCCTGAACGGTGTCCGTCATTATCAAGCATAATCAAATTTCCGACAGAAATATTCTTCTGATTGCCGAGTATATGCAATTCAAAAGAGCCTACACCTTGCCACGAGCGACTAAGCTGTAAGCTCGTATACAAATCTATTTCATTCAATAATTGCAGGTCCGGCGAAAGAACCTTAATACTTGGTATCTCCATAATCAAACCCCCGAATAAAACTCACTGTAAACTATCTTAACTGCTGTTGATTGACTGTCATCTCCGCTATCATAACTTATGATATTTTCGCCCGGCTGTAGTTCCCAGAAAACTGATGCAGGGTCTATATATTGAAAAGCGTCCTTTGTAGATTTGCCCGTTTCTGCGATTCTCACGCTCTTACTGCCTCGTGTCGTTACAATTACCAGTCTTTGTGTCTCAGTCAAATCCTGCTCTATAGCTATATACCGACCTGTGGTTTTGTTTGTTATTTTAGGCTTAGTTGCCGAGCCATAAATCGTTATTGTTACAGGGGCAGGGACAGAGCCTTGATAATCAATAGTGACCTCGTTTTTCAGACTTGCGAATTTAATTGGAAACACAAACGGATACTTAAAGCCCTCACCTTTGATATATCCGATTTCCTCTGTATGGCTCGATATGCTTCGCCAATACGGTGATGGACACCAGAAAGTTATATCGGCTTTATTGTAATTGCGTATACGTTCTGTGAAATTCGGTGGCAGACGGGGGATTGCCTGGGTGCGGACATAAATATAATCATTGCGATAATAGAGCCAACCGAGCTTACTTGTCGGGGTAAGCTTGCGGATAAGTTCATATCTTTGTGCGTACATATCCTGACGGTCCATTCCGTGAACATACACTGTGCAGGACATTTCTCTTGGTTCAATGCGTATTCCCTGCATATATGCACCATCCATACCGGGGATAGTGCTTGAAATAATACTTGCCTCCACACCGCCGACGCCTGATAGCGTTGAAAGAATATAAGGTTCTGCGGTAGTTAGATGAACATATGTAGACGGTTTTGAGAGACTTCCACCCGGTGGAACATAAATCATTCTTTGCGTTTTAACCACCTCTTTTAAAATTGCAAAAAAATAAGACCGTAAACAGTCTTTAATACTTGTTTATAGATTGATTAAATGCCATTTGAAATTTGTTGCGCGAGAGCCTGATTCGTTCTATCGAGTTGGCGGCGTGTTTCAACCGGGCTCTCAACAGGCTGATTGAAATTAACTGTTTGCTGTACTGTAACCGATTTTGAGGCAGTCGGTTTTTGAGAAGTCTGTGAGGAATTTTGGCTTGCCCAGAACCTATCCGCCGATGCGTTGGCGGTATTCGCCATTTGTCTTTGGTATGCTTCAATTTTTCCGAAAACGCTGTCAACATATGCAGAAATATTATCCATCTTAGCTTTCATACCGTTATAAAGTGCATCGCCAATGGTATTTCCGGCAATCTCATAATCAGAAGCATAGGATTTTATCAAGCTTATAATCTGTTTTTGCGTACTGTCTGCGATAAACTTCTGAGCCTGAGCCTTGAGTGAAAAAGAATCTGTTAGCTTATCATATTTTTCACCAATCTTATCAAGCTGTTTTTTCAAACTTTCCTGAGTTGCTTGAGATTGTCCCTTGACAGCCTCAATTCTTCCCTCAAGGGCTTTCTTCTTAGCCTCACGCTGTTCTTCGGCGAGGCGTTCGGCTTCTTCCTTGTCAAGACGAGCAAGCTCTTTTTGCAACTGGGTACGGTTGTAATCGTCCTTTTCGTAGGCTAATTGCAATTCGGTTTGTTGACGCTTATTTTCGTATTCCTGTCGCTTATTCTCACTTTCTTGTTTATTCGCAAGCTCATCGAGTGCATCAATTTCGCCCTGAATAGCTTCAACTGTTTTATCTTCCCAGTTCTGCCAGCTTTCGATTGAATCATTGATTCTGTCCTCCTCAAGTTTTCGCTGTTCCTCATATTTTTCTTTCAAAGCTTCTGTAACAGCGTCGGCGAGAGTGTTTATACTGCTGATTTCATCGTCCTTGAGCGATTTCTTGAGGTTGTATATTTTAATCTCAAGCTCCATACGCTCATCAGCAGTCATCTTATATTTTTGCCTTATTTGCTCAAGTTGTCTGAGTTCCTGCTGAGATGACATTTTACCAAGTGACTTCTTATTCTCAATGCCCTTATATGCTGCCTGTAAAGCTTTTGTATTAGCAGCTTCCTCATCAGCCTGCATTTGTTTCTTGGCATTATACAAACGCTTTTCCATGTCCATTTGTTCATCGGAATTTTTCCTGTACTTGTTATTTATCCTGACAAGCCAGTTATATTCCTGCTTTGAAGTAAGCTGACCGAGAGCCTTTTTGTGTTCAAGCCTTTTAAGCTCGTTTGCAAGAGCCTGATTAGTGTCAGAACCGCTCCTGCCTGACGAGTTGCCATAAGTGTTCACATTAAGATTTTTTACAGCATTAATACGAGCCTGAGCCTGTTTGATATTTTGCTGAATCTTATTATATTCTTGCTGATTTTTCGCAAGAGTAGCACTCAAAGCATTTGTTGCAAGGTTAGCAATTGCCGACATACCCATAACCTGACCAAGCATTTTATATGCATTTATCTGTGATTGTATATTATTTATAACGCCTTTAGTTTCATCTGCACTTGCTTGAAGATTAGCTATTGTACGCTTTTGAGTGAGAATATAATCACTTTTCTTTGCATCAAAAAGCTGCTTAAGCACATTTGCTTGCTCTTTGCCAAGCTTGCCTTCATTAGCCATAGCAGTAGCAACAGTAGGATACTTGTCGATTAGCTGTATCATTGTATCAACATCAAGTTGTTTGCCTTCGTTGAGTGTTTGATATGCAGAGGCAAGATTCTTGATTTCGCTTGACATACTCGACCAATTCAACTCTTGTTCGCTGGATTCTATCTGTAAATTTTTGTAGATTTCAAGTTCTGCATTGACCTGAGCAAGTTGTTTAGCAATCTTATCTTTTTTGGCGGAATCTTTTTGTTCAAGCTCAAGCTCCTGCTTTTTAATGGTCAGCTTTTTAATCAGTGCCTGCTGTTCTTTCTCATAAACCTCCTTGATTTTTTCTCCGTTTTTAAGAGTTAAGTCGCCAGTTTCGCTGATATAGTTTGCTAATTCTGGATATTGCTTGCAAAGGCTTTGTAATGTGCCATTGTTCAACTGTCCACCTGCAGATACTGTTTTATATACAGACGATAAATTAGACATCTTGTCGGTATATGTATCAATGGTGTCCTGTATGTCAGCCATACCACTTTTGTAAATTGCAATTTCAGCATTTATTTCATTTATGCGGTTCTTAATTTGATTCTGTTCCTCACGGAATACGGACATACCAGCATAGGTATTTGATTTTTTCTCAAGTTCATTTTTTTCATCTTCAAGAGTGGAAATCAAAGCTTTCTTTTGATTCTCAAACGATTCCTTAATTTTTTCACCGTTTGCAAGAGTGAAGTCGCCTGTTTGATTGACATAATCGGCAAGTTCGGGGTATTTTTCCATAAGCTGGCTAAGATTATCAGCGCTGAGCTTTTCACCACTGCTTACACTTTGATATGCTGACGATAAATCAGACATAGAATTAGAATATTCCTCAACCTTATCAATACTATTGCTCATAATATCGTTTAGTGTTTCAAAAAGGCTCTTGTTCTCTTCACCACTGTTTTGGGATATTTCTTGCTGTTTTTCATATTCTTTGATAATGGTATAATAATCGTTTATTTTTTCTTCTTTTTCGCTTTTGTACCAATCAAGAGTTTCACTCAATACAGCTAAATCTGGGGAATCCTCACCTTTTAGATTTTTAATTTCTCTATACAATTCTTCAAGCTTATCTTTAGCTTCTTCATTATTTAGAGTTATTTTTAACTCCTGACCTGGAAGATCTACAATTGAACCCGCAAATTTTTCTTCTATTAACTTTTTTACATCTTCATCAACTAATTTATATTTAGATATTGATTGATACCAACCCATTGCGCCTGATTCGGGAGTTACAGCTCTACTAACACTATATGTTGATGTTTCTTTTAATTTCTTTTGAGCGTTATCATAAGAGCTTTCATTTTCAAGGAGATACTGGTCGGCTTTTTCTTTTGCAAGTTTTTTGATTTCTTTTCTTTGTTCCGATAAACTTCCTGTAACAATATTTATAGATTTTGCTTCTTCACCATATTTTTCAATAAGTTCTTTTTGCAAATCCAACAGATTACTTTTTATCTCAATTTCATCACTGTGAGATAAATTAGCTATATCAAGTTTTGTTTTTAAGGATACATATTCATCAGATAAATCATTTAATCCTTCACGAGTATTTTTTGCTTCTTCTGCTGTTTCCACAGCTTTCTGGCGAGCTTCTTCTTCGGCTTGCTGTACTTTTTCGACTTCATTTATAACAAGGCTTGCCACAACGCCGATACCTGCCACAATAGCAGTACCCCATGCAACTGGTGCGGAAGCTCCAGCTGTCATAGCTTGCTTTGCAGCATTTACTTGTGTAATTATCTCTCCTATACTATCAACTGCATCTGGAGCAATAGAATTAAATGTACGCAAAGATGTTGTTGCAAGATTAATGCTTCCAGCAAAATTTTTACCTGCTTGATTATTTGCTAATTTTTTATTAAGCTCATCTTGCTTTTTAGCAGATTTTTGCACAGCTTCGGTTTGTTTTTCATAATTTTTGACATTCTTTTTGACAACAGTATCCATTTGTGTATAAGTGTTGTCAAACTGGGCTTCAAGAGACTTAATTGTATTTGCTTGTTTATCCATTGAAGCAGTCATTTTATCGACTTCTGATGTATTACCTTGTTTTTCTGCTAACAATTTTGCTTTTGCAAGTTCTTGATATTGCTTTTGAGCTGTTTCAATTTTACTTGATAATACATCAAGGTTATTTTGATACTTTTTAAGATTATCTACGTCTTGAAAACAAGATGATATAATTTGTTCAGCTTTTTCGCCAGATATGCCAAGTTTGTTTAAAACATCTCGTATATAGTCTATTGTATCAGCGTATGATTGTGCATTTAAAGTAACCTCTTCTGTAACTACCTCTGGTAAGGATACACCGGATAAATTATTGATTTCATTTTCTGCTTGTACAACTTTTAACATAGATGATACATAGCTATCAAGCTGAGCTTGAATTTTTGTATACATCTGATTTAGCTGTTCAATAGCATTATTTGTGCGTTCTATACCTTCTGTATCATTAATTGCAGAAAATGTTCTTTTTTGAGTTTCGCAATTTTCTATTTTCTCTGATAAATCCTCTAAAGCTGTACTGTAATGTTGCACTATTGCAACATTAAAAGTATCTTTGTCAATAAGTCCTTTAAAATCATTTTTTATTATATCTGCTGATTTTTCAGCTGATATACCGAGACTTTCAAGCGAACCTTGTAAGTAGCTAATAGACATATCATCAAGTTCTGGTTTTATTTGAGGTTTTGTTACTCTATTTCCAAGAGTTTCAAGCTGTTCTTGAATTTCATCTGCATCTTCACGAGCTTGTTTTGTTTCAAGCACTATTTCGGCAACAATTTTACCTGCATCTATTTCGTCTGCCATTAAATCATCTCCATTTCTTAAAAATAGGCAAACTAAAAGCACCCTCATATGAGAGTGCTTAGATAATTGATAGTTAATTGATATCAATCATAATCATATCCACATAAGTCTCCGTATCGTCAAGTCTCTCTTCATATCGTATTTGATTATACGATGTAAAACCGCCATGAAGCTTATTTTCATCAACATGAAAGCGATTCTTAATTAACCTTTCTGTGATTATTTCACCATCACCATACCTGAATTTTTTATCAAAGGCAGGGACAACAGCGTCTAAAATTGAGGATATGTCAGAACCTTTTTCTAAATCGTATATTACAATATCATCTTTTAGTACAACATCTATATTTTCTTTTTTAAGATTATTGATGTATATAGTATGCGTACGAGTGTCTATGTTAGCATTAGGAAATCCATGGCATTGTAATGAGCTTAAAATATTAGTTTTCATTTCTTCTATTTTTTTCTCATTTTCTGCTTCTGATTCTAATCTTAACTCTTTTTGATGATTTGTATACGCTGCAGAAATAGTTATAAATAAACAAAAAATAATAACTAAACTCCCTATAATATACTTTTTCTTGCTTTTCATAAACAATCACCTCACATATATATTACCATAGGTTCAACTTGTGGTCAATAAATATTTGTCTATGGTAATATAAAAGTTTGGTATGGATTGTTTGTATAAAATGCTATATTTCGTCGGCATAGTATTCCTTGCCGTTCTCGCTATCCTTGTCAATACGGTGCATATCGTTATAGGCATCAAGCATAGCGATAAATTCATCGTAATAATAGTTTAGCATTTCGGTTTTGCTTATTCCGATACTTTGGGCGATTGCGAGCCATCGCTGGAGCCAGTATTCATTTTCGACCGTGTCGGAGTTGCTCTCTTGATCATGCTCTGCACGGTCATTAAAAAATCCGACATATCATTAACTTTCCAAAATGCCTCGATAATTTCGGCGAGTTCTGAAAGCGAAAGTGGATTTTTGCAATTTACATCGAGCAAACGCTCCTCCGGAATATTAAGCAGCTGAGAAAGAATCTTGCAAAATTCCTCAGGAACGACTTTCAGCAATCTGCCACAAAGCGAAAGTATAGTCTTGCGGTCAAAGCTTTGTAGATTTTCAAGCAAATCAACCAGATTACCGTCATCAGGCAATAATTCACCAAGTAGGAGAGATGGAAGGTCGTTAATCTCCCGAAGTACAGCGATATACTTAGCGATAGGAAGCTTTGTAATCGTAACGCCATATAGAGTATATGATTTTGGTATACTCATAGATATGCTCTTATCTTTATGAAACAGCCCTATCATTATGCACCCTCCATATTTGTGATATATGTAAGAGCTGTACCCTTATCAACATCTTTTGTAGAGCGAATAAGATGGTCAATTTCTCTCGGAGTACACTTGAAAGTAAGCTCATAGGTCTGAGCGTCGTTGTTTGTACCCCTTGTATTGTGTGTAACTTTATAGCCTGTACACTTGCAGCAATAGTAACGATAAAGTCTGTAACCGCCATCTCTGCGGAGAGCTGAGAATGTAAGAGCGACTTCATTAGGTTCATCGAAAGTACTTTCCTTGAGTTCCGTATCAAATTCAGCACCGATAAGCTGAGCAAGATTTGCGAGTTCAGCTTCAACAACGGTGATTACAAGGGTTGTATCTGTCCAGTCTGAACCGCTGTCCCATATGCTGTCATCTGCCGGAATAGAGAAATCTGTCTTATTGTCTGTCGGAGCACAAGAACTTGCACCGGTAAGTAGAGTACGCTCAGGCTCGCAGGCATATGCTGCAGATGTATTTGTAGTGATTCCAAAGAATCCGAGATTTGCAAAACCTTTAAGATATTTCTTCATAATAAAAATCCTTTCTTAGTTATCGCCCCATAGAGCAATTTCACAATAGTATGTAGTATACCCCCCTTCACGCTCAAGGATAATCGCTCCTCGGCGTGGACGAGCTACACAAAATTTTTCGTCTGTTAAATTTATAATTCTTTCTTCTGTACCGCTATCGAGCTTTTGAAACAACTCTGAGCATACCCTGTATGCTTCTTGTGCAGTACTTCGACGGACTTGTATCTGTATGTAGGCAAGCCCCGAACCGTCATTGATGTCAGCAACAGTATGGTCCCATTTCGATAGGTTTATTGCTTCAAGCTGTTTTGAAACATCAGGCATAAAGTCGCAGTAAATATTTGTATAACCGCTGGTCAAGAGATAATCTCTTAAAGCATAATGCATTCAATCACCTTCCAATTTAGCAAGTCTGTCTTTGATAACTTCATAATATTCCTCATCCCACTCAAAGCCTGTATAGTTTCTTCCTGTATTTATACACGCAACAGCTGTTGTGCCACTGCCCATACAGTTATCAAGTACAAGTTCGCCAACATTAGTATATGTCTTTATCAAATATTCAAATAACCGAACTGGTTTTTGTGTTGGATGAAGCCCTCGTTCACAAGGAATATTAAGTATTTGACGAGGATAATTCGTTACATAAGTAACTGTATCTTTTTGAAGACTACCTGTACGATATACACACTCTTTATTGCCTTGTTTTCGTCCACGACTTGTAATTGGTTTATCGTGAACAATAATACCTTGAGGATTATAGGTGGGAGCGTGTTTATAAAATACACATATATCCTCAACACAGCGTAAGGGCTGAAATTTGCTGAAAGCAAATCCCGTTACCATATTTTTAATCCAGTACCAGCAATAGCGAAATAATCTTGGCTGACTTGATATTAGCTTTGTCGTGAATGGCTGACAAGCGGTCAAAACTATTGCACCATTATCTTTGATAATGCGTTTATACTGTTTCCATAATAAATCAAAAGGGATAATGCTATCCCATCTGCAATCAGTTACACCATATGGAAGGTCGCAGAGTATCATATCTATACTTTTATCAGAATACATACTCATACCTGCAATACAATCCATGTTAAAAATCTTATTTATAAAATCTGCGATAAATTCTCCTATCTATTTCATAGTTTCATTTATTATACCATCAGCAATAAGCTTTAGTATGCGGTCTTTCTGTTCTATAAGCACTGATTCAAGATACTTTGCCTGACCGCCTCTTGGGTGGTCGTACTCTGTATGTTCGTGCTGATTGGCAGCATACTTGGTATTGTAAGAGACCTCACCCTTTGTCGCTGTATCAGGAAGTGTACCTGTAATTGTTATGCCGCCTCCATTTTCACCGTGTGCGTATTGCTCTCCGTCAATTTTGACCTCGACACTGCCACGCAGATCGCCTGTATCAACGGGAGCTCGTTGTTGGCTTTCTGTCGCTATATTAAAGTAATGCATTAGCAAGCCCGACAACCGAACTATGTTCTAAGTTGTCAACAGCTTCCTGAATGTTATCGACAGCTTCATTAAGACCCTTGAGATATTCACTTTTAGGTATATTCCGCCGTTTAGCCACAGTGACCACCTCACAATGTTATCTCATAATGGTCAAGCTGACCCATAAGATTCATAATCGGCGCACAGGATTTAACTGTGTATTTTATATCGTTTACAAATACTATGCTAAGCGGAGATATTGGTTTATCAGAATATATCACCGCCGTGCTTATGACCTTATTGCCTTTTGAATCAAGGGTTTCCTGCGTTTTATACTCTACTCGGCAAAGCATATCTTTAGTAGAATCATATTGAGTATCTCCAAAATCGTTGACTCCAATATAATTTTGCACAGAAACGCTATCTTTAAAATACTGAGTAAATAAGCTCATATCATCACCGCCGAACCAAGCATATACGGTCGCATAAGCGACATTGCGACCTTACTTTTAAGTTCATTATTTTGCTTAGAAGATGAATTTGAATCATCTGAATAACTTTCACTTGTATTGCCAAGCTTAATTGAAGTTACACCTTGTTCACGCAAAGAAATTCTTTGCATTGCTTGTGTATCAGATAATGTAAGTGCTTCAAGAGCCTGTGCCATAAGTACTGCTCTTGGTACTTCCGAACTTTTTCCTCTTGGAAATTGTAATGGCTGTTCAGCCTTATGTTTTCGAGATGTAAGCATAAGGCTGTCAATATGTATTGTTGCAAGTACGAGATATTGCTTTCGCTCACCGTCTGTAAGCTCACGCCATTTTCCTGTTGTATCAACGCCTTCAATAATCTCATTGGCTTCCTCAAGATTTAAATAGCTGTTAATGCCTTTTTCAAACATAATTAACCGCCCGAATGTTCGGTTGCAGGTACAAGAGCTGCAAACGGATAGCGTGTATCAGTGCCATTGAGTTGAGTAATTGGATTAGGCAGTTGCCAGCCAAGACGCATTACACATCTAAGAGCAACCATATCTTGTTGTGCAAGGTTATATAAAATTTTACCGCTTGCGTCACTGATGACAGCCTGGTCAAGTACCTTATATGTCATATCCTGACGCATTGCATAAACTGCCTGTGACCAGTCACCGGCAATAAGCTTAACCTTACTGCTATCCCAAGAACCATTTTTTACATAGTTGATTGTTTGACCATAAAGAGTTGATGGTGTATCCGCCTGTAAACTTGGAGCAAAGATAAGACCACCATTTTTATCACGCAAACCTCGGAAAGATGATTTAAGAGCAATTTCCGCCGCAAAGCCTGTAACATCAAAGCCGTCAGCTTCAACAAGTCCCATAAGCTCGGAAATATCCTCGGCTGTGTCAATGCCTGTACCATATGTAACAGTCTTTTTCTTTGTAATTGCTGATGTTGCAATACCGTCTGGCCAGCTTGTTGGCTTTTCGGTCGAGAATAATATAGCACCATCAATAACCTTGCCAAAAGCTGAAATAATTGAAGGCTTGAGCTCTGCCCAAATGTCATATTCTGCGTCATCGAGTACAGCTTCAGGAATAGGAATAATCACAGCGATTTCCTCTGCTGTAATGTACTTGTTTTCCCATGATGCACTTGATACAGGCTTTAAACCATTATCTCCATTAATAAAACCGGCAACGGGTAGTGCTGACATAATTGGCATTTTAGTCTGCTTTGAACTCATATTTGGCAGCTTTTTCATAAGCTGCAGGACTGCACTTTCATGCTGAACTGCCTGAATAATTTCTTTGCTTGATTCAACCGGAATAAGAGCTTCTGCGTCTGTTCTTGTAATAATGTTTGCCATTTTAAAATCTCCTTTATCTATGATTTCTGATGAGGTCATTCATTGTTTGTGATGTTGATGTTTGCTGTGCTGGGTTAATTGCTACAAAAGGTTTCTTTGCAGTTTCCTTTTTAACAATTACAGCAGGAAATTCGTCTGAAACAGCTTTTACTGCTTCTTCAAGTCCTGTGATATTGCCATTATCATCAACAGTAATCTTGCTTTTGTCTATAAGTCTTGCAAGTAGTTTTGTGTTGTAACCATCAAGAGCATTAAGACTTGCTGTAATAAGCTTATCCTTCGTGGCTGAGATAAGCTTTTCATGTTCCGCTTCAAGTCCTTTAAGCTTGCTATCAATGTCTCCAAGTTCTTCGCCGTCAGCCACTTTAAAAATTTTTCTTAAAGCAGTTTCATAAGTACTTAGCTTTTCGGCATTTGGGTCAGCTTGGGTCTGTTTTGGCGGTTCTGCTGTCTGCGGTTCCATTTTTGCTGCGGCTGTTGCCGAAGCATTTGTGTTTGGTTCTCCCATAGTAAAAATTCCTTTCATTAAAAAATTTTGCAATATAAAAAAGCGTCCTGCACCATAAAAGTGCAGGTACGCTTACTGCCTGTGTTATATATGCGTTTAAATTCGTTTATAAGCCGTTTAAGAGCGTTTAGAAATTATAGGACTGATAATTTTACCCCTAATAATTAAACACGATTTATGGCGATTATATGGAAATTTTTTATCTTATAATTTTCCAATCTTCACGAGCAATTTTATTTCCGTTTTTCAATTCTTCTAATGCTTTTCCAAAATTCATAATATAAATTCCTTTCTTGATTTTTAGTATAAATAAAAGCACCTTGCTTTTATTTTGCAAGAGTGCTTTTTAAAATAATTAATTTTTTTCAGAATAGATAGATTCAAAATGTATTTTATCCTTGTTAATATTTCTGCAAAGATTACTGCTTCCATCAAAAAATATATTCTTAGGTATTCCGTTGGGATATGAAGAACATTTAAAATTATTATCTTCTTTAAATAAATATTTACAATCCATACATGGTGAAAATACTAACATTATTTATGCCACCTTTCAATATATTCTTTAACAAGGTTTATTGCTTCATCAGGAACTTTTTCATTATTTCTTAATCTTACAAATGCTTCAGCAATAGTTTCAGCACCATCTAAAGAAGCATCTGCATATAACGAAACTCCTGGTACATATAAATTTTGTAATCTTTTATTTTCTAAAAGTAATCCACCCTCAGAATTCAAGTCTTGAAATGTCATTATGTGAGCCATTTCATGTGCAATCAAATCTTCTACAGATTTAGCTGCAAGAACGCCTCTGTTATAATTTCTTAAAATTCGAGCCTGAAATTCATCTTGAGAATCATTAAAGTAATAGCCATTATTTATTACCAATTTATGTTTCAATTTGTCATTTTCAAAATATGGTTGATACTGAAATGGAGTGGTTTTAAAATTATTTCCTAAATCAATAACCTCAACTTTATCTAATCTAACAATATATTGAGAAGTAATCTCATCTATAGCTTTTGAAATCAAATCTTTGGTTTCGGGAGCCATACTTTTTATTTTCTCAATTTCTGGTGGTAATTCTATATTTTTTATTATACCACTTTCCTGCTCTTTTGCAATACCAATTACAGTACGATAATCTTTCAAAAGCTCTTTATAACGCTCTGATTTTGCAGATTTCATCTTAACAAAAGCAGCAAATGTCTTAGGTGCGTCATTTGGCAAAGCTGTTTTGATTTTCTCATACTGCTTGCGACTCTCGTTCCGTTTACGCTTTACTGCTTGTTCTTGAGCATATGCCTTGCGTTCCTTATCCGACCGCATATCTTCAAAGGGCTGCATACTTTTTCGGGAAAATTCCTCCATTTCAGAAGCAGTATAAGCTCCTGCTGGCAATACCGACAGACGGTGACGGCAGTTTGGGTGTATTGTACTGTAACCACTTATCAAAGCTGTATCATAGAGATAAGGGAAATGTAATTCCTGACCTTTAGAGCCTTTGTATTTGCCATTAGCAGCTTCTTTCGTGAGGGCATAAACTCTGCCTTGATACATCGAGCAGACTTCACAGGTAGGACTATGTTCTGTAAACCTCACAAGGTCATAGCCCCAGTCTTGTCCTTGTATAACTTTAGCCTTATTTTGAGTTTCTGCAGTAGTTGAGCGAGCAACAGTTTCAGCATATTTTTCAATCGGCATTTTCGTACCGTTGGCATATTCTACTGCTGTCAGATTTTGCTGTTTAAGTTTATCCTGAAGATTCTTCTGCATTTCTCTGATTGTCTGACCTGTCGTGAGCTTCTCTGCTGTCGCTTCAATGCCAGCTTCTCTGACTGCGTCCTGCATTCTTCGACCAACAATGTTAATTGCCTTGTTCAAGTCAATATTAGCGTTTTGAGTAATAAGTTCAATCTGACTTGTGTTAAGTCCGCTGAACATATTAAACAATCTTGGTGCTGTATCATCTTTTATAAGGTCATCAATCAGACTTTGCAAGCCTGTCTTGTAGTTTTCTTTGACAAGTTGCTCAACAAGTGCTTTTGAAGATTTTTTCAGCTTTTTAAGCTCCTTTTGAATTTGTCTTAAAAGCGACCTTTCATAAGCTGCCGCCGAGCCGTGAGCCTGTTTTCGCTGGATTATTTCAACGAGCTTTTTCTGTGCTTTCTGATATGTTTCAATCAGTTTTTTCTGTGTACTCATCAAATACCCTCGATAGGTTCAAGGGCAGGTTCTTCTAAACCAACGCTTGAATCAATATCATCAGAGCGTATCATAGCAAGCTCCGCATCTGTATCAGCAGCCGACATATCATCAAGCCTTTGTATTGCCGTATATTGCGATAATGTAGCTTTTCCACCTGTACGAAGTGACATAATTTCAGCGTCTTCGGCTGGGTCGGCAGGTAAGCCGTCATGCCAAGTTATAGTGATTTCTTCTGGTGCAATTTCTGTTCCCATAATTTCAGCACTTGCAGATATAATTTTCTTCAAAGTCGGGTCGAAACGATTTGCAAGTCGGCGAGCTTTGGCGAGTGGTGACATCATAAGACGACGCAGGGCAGAGCCGCTTGGAACATCACCTGCCTTATTCGTTAAATCCCCAAACACAGCAGAACCCATTTCAGATATTGTATATAGCTGATTTGTAAGAAGTTCTATCTGCTTGAAATTTGCGTCCATACTTGCGTCCCAGACAAGATATTCAGGTTTTATGGTATCGTTATCGCAAGGAAAATAATCTCCAACCTTTAAACGCCAGGTACCTGTCACTTCGTCCCTTTCAAGTGCAGACTGCGGACCCGTCATACTTGGACTTGCAAATTTATCAAGTACCTTGCTTATTTGAGATACTCTGACAATAATTTCAGCAACAATACTGTCAATCGGTTCATAATCATCGTGACCGTATATGTTGTCACTCGTAAGCAAATTTGATATGTGGTAAACAGGACAGGTATTCATTGAGGTTTCAAGATTAAGTTCCTGCTTTTGGGTAATTTCTCTGCCAATTTTAAAGCTGCCTGGTTTGCCATTAAGCTCGTAATTATGAGCTTCGCACTTTTCAGGCTCATCTGGTTTATGTATCTGCACTTTTAGTCCATATTGTTTTTTTACAGTGTCTATAAGATAAACCCAAGCAAATACATGATATTGAAACTGCCTTATATTATCTTGATTGACAACAGGAAACCACATAGCCGGGCTTACAACATCAATGCTTGGCAGACCTTTATCATTGCATGATAAAAGCATAATAGAGTCACCATAGCGTGACACATCAATACAACTTATATATGCACAACCAAATAAATCTGTATCGAGCAGTATTTTATCAATAACCTTTTGTTTGTTATCATCTGCAACAGTAACCTTTGGCGGTTCACCAAATACAAGGTCAGCAGTTTTCACACTTAGTAACCGTTGATAATTAAAAACCGTACCATAAGATACAACCCTGTCAAAATTACCTATGACTCTTTCAATTCTGCGAAACTGCTCCTTGTAGACTTCTGCGTGGTTATTTTCAAACAATTTTCTGTGGTCAAGATATGTTTCCAACCGATACTTTTCGCTATCCGGCGGAAATGCCTTGCCACGCTCTAAAAATGATAAATTTGTAAGCATATTACCTCCTGAGTTTTACAACGCCTGGCAAGCCGTTCTTCGCAAGTACGGTTGAGCAAAAATAGCGTATATCGTCCATTGCATGGTCATGTTCCTTCAAAGGTTTGTCTTCGCCTGTTTTTTGTGAATGCTGAGTGTCCCATACATAGCTTGCAAATTCTGCGAATGTATTTGTACAGCAATCGTTAAACATAATCAAGCCTTGCTGTATACAAGTGGCAGTTAATCGTATGCCATCAAGTACAGCATTATCGGCTTTATAGACAGTATATCTGCCATGCTTGCGTATAACAGTAATAAAGCTTGCAGCTGACGGGCCAACAATTACAGCTGTTATCGGCAGTCTGTCAATCAGCTTAACAAGCTCGTTATAGTATTCTTCATCTGTTTTCTGTATACGGTTATTTCTTCCGTCATAATAATACTCTCTGATTCTGTACCAAATGTTTCCGGACTTACCCCATAATCCAGCTGAAAACGGATTAAGTGTACCGTAGTCAATACTGACATAGTATTGTGAATAATAGCGATTTTCAGTTTGAACAACACATTTTTCCTTGTTAAACATTGGATAAATCAATCCGTCAGCAGATACCCATCGACCGAGTATATAGCGTTCAAAAAAGTTGCCTGTATACAAGCTGTAATATCGGCTTTTTACTTCCTCTGAAAGAGTCAGGTTATCATCCATAGTAAAATGCAGATACAAGGCTTTTTTCTCATCTGTTTTTTGAATCCATTCTTGGTAGAACCAATGATAAGGATTGTCTGGATTGCAGTTAAACCAAAAACGAGAACCTGTTACGGAACAACGACCTAAAGCCTGTTCAACAAACGAGCGGGGCATAAGAGCAACCTCATCAAGCATAACGCCTGCAAGTGTAATACCTTGAATCAAGTCCTGACTTGATTCGTCCTTACCACCAAAAAGGTAAAAATAATTACAGCGTTCACCTTTCTGAATAACAATAAGGTTTTCCGAGCGTTTATCATGAATAACATATCGCTTTCGTATCATATCCAAAAGTGGCTTTATGACATTTCTGCGGCACGAACCAACTGTTTTACCACAGACAGCAAAGTTACAGCCATCAAAGTTTGTCATAGCCCATAAAACGAACGAAAGCGACATACTCATTGTTTTACCCGAACGAATAGAACCATCAGCTATTACAGCATTATACTTTTTACTTATTGCTTCATTAGCCCACCAAGTCATAACTTTGGCTTGCTTATCGCTGAAAGATTTAATTTTCATCAGCGAATACCTCCTTACCACGAGCAAGGAGTGCAGCCGTTAGACCGTCATCTTCGGTCTCAGCTGATGTCGGTTTAAAGCTGTCGAGATACAATCTTATAGCATTCGTATCTCCAACACGACACTTTTCAATAAGTGCTTTTCTGATTTCTGTAATTTCGCTTGTCTGATATTTTTCTATTAGTTCTTTTAGTTTTCTGCGAAAATCCTTGCGTTTAAGCATATCAAGTGAGCGTTCAAGGCTCTGCAAATCTGCAACAATGTCGTAATCTTGTTTATTGTCAACTGATTCCAATAGCTTGCTGACCTTGTCTATATTCGACATTTAATCACTCCTTAAACATAGTTTAAATAACAGAAACGGCTGACATACTGCAGGACATAGCTTCGCCCCCAGCAACCTGATTTTGTTCGGAAATTAGGTCACTGTGTTCCTGCAATATGTCAGCCGTTCCCTCCGAGGAGACGAATCAATCCTCATTGTTATCGGGCGTTTGTAGCACATAAGACAATTTGATTATCTGTTCCTGTCCTGCGATATGCAGTTTCACAACCGCACGCCTGTGGTGTCTTTCGACTTTGATGATGTTATCTTTTAAGTCGAGCAACACTCCGCTTATAACTTCGTAACTGTTCTCCGTTAGCTTAAGTACTGACGGTTCTTTCAGCAAATCGTTTAAGCTTAATATCCATTCTGTTTCTGATTGTGTGAGCGGTTCAGGCTGATGTCCGCCACCAAGCAAGCGGATAACTCCGTTAATGCCTGAAAGTATGTAATACTGCGACCAAGAGTACATCATCCTAATAAACACATAGCCTGAAAATACGATATACTGCTTGCTTATCCACTGCTTTGCTCTGTGTATCTGCCTGTTTTCAAGTGGCACAACCGCCTCAACACCTCGCCGAAGCAACTCTTTTTGTACATCAAGCTCTGAACCAGTCTGCACCTGCAAGACATACCATTTGTTATTATCCATCATTTGCAGTACCTCCCTTGTTTTTATGCTTGATACGCAAAATTTCCTCCTGAAGCTCCTTATACAGTCGTGGATTGTCACGCTTTAAGGTTTCATACAAAAGAGTTTGATTGCTTTCAAGGGCAATTTCCTCGTCACTTTTCACCTTTGTGTCAATGCCCTTCTTGTAAGCGACCGCCCTTGCAAGTGCCGTTGCTTGACTTAGCAATTTATCTGCCGACACCTCATTCCAATGTTCATCATCAAGTGCAGCTACTGCGTCATAAATCTTTTGGCTTGCTAATCTTAAAATAGCTTCCGCAGGGTCAAGGTCAGGATAACGCTCTGTTTCAGTCAGAATCATTCGGTGGATATATAATAAAAAAGTGGACAAGTATGATAAAATAGAAGACAGAAAAAGGAGGAATAAAAAATGTCTTCAAAAAATCCGAAATACACCCAGGAATATAAGCAAACAATAGTCAATCTGTACCATTCGGGAAAAACATATTCTGAAATACACAAGGAATATGGAATTTCTCACAGTGCTTTATCCAATTGGATAAAGCAGTACTCAGAAGTAAAAATTGATGATGAAACAGTTTTTACAGCCAAACAAATAAAGGAGCTTCAAAAACGCAATGCCCAACTTGAGGAGGAAAATCTAATACTAAAAAAAGCCATTGCGATATTCACGCCAAACTCAGGCAAAGACTGAATGCCGTAAAGCTGCTGTCATCGGAACACGCTGTTACAACGCTTTGCCGCGTTCTTTGTGTCAACCGAAGCACATATTACAAATTTCTTCATCACAAGCCCTCCGAAAGAGAGCTTGAAAACCGTAGGATTCGAAGTTGTATTGCCGAGCTTTATGCAAGGTCAAAAAAACGCTTCGGAGCTTACAAGATAAAAAATTGCCTTGCCGGTGAATATCGCATAAATATAAGTACGCAAAGGGTTTATCGCCTTATGAAAGGTATGAATCTGCCAAAAATGAGTACAATCAAGCCGTCCTATCCAAAACACAAAACAGCTTCGAATGAGCATTGCCCAAACATATTGAAACAGCGTTTTAATCCGTCCCAACCTAATAAAGTATGGGTATGTGATTTTACATATCTTCGTGCCGCGGGAAGATTTTATTACCTTTGTGTAATACTTGATCTGTTTTCAAGAAAGGCTATCGCATATAAGTTATCTCCACATCTCAACACAAAGCTTGCAATTGAAACACTTGATTCAGCTGTCGCCAACCGTAATATTTCAGGCAGCCTACTCTTTCACAGTGACAGAGGTTGTCAGTTTACAGCAGAAGCTTTCAGGAAACATTTGGACGAGCTAAATATTGTTCAGTCATTTTCCGCAAAAGGGCATCCTTATGATAATGCTGTAATGGAGTGCTTTTTCAAATACTTGAAAAAAGAAGAAACCAACCGCAGAACTTACTCTTCCTTTGATGAACTCAAACTGAGCATTTTTCAGTATATCCACGGTTTCTACAATTCTTTCAGACCTCATTCTCACAATAACGGCCTCTCTCCTGATCAGGCAGAAATGAATCTTTTGTAAATTTGCTCTTTTACTTGTCTACTTTATTGACTATGGTCCACACCAACATTTATTGCAAAAGGGGTTAATGCTTTCCACAACTCGTCGAGAGCGGAATTAATCTTGTCCCAATCAATGTTCGACATCATCTGTGATATTGCGTCTATAAACCTAGGTAAACCCTCACCGAGTACCCACTTACCGATAGGTTTTAAGAAATCATTATAGAAATCTTTTAACCCCTCCCAAGCGAACTTTCCAAGTCTGTCAAACTGTTCCTTTAATCTGCCAAGTGATTTTTTTACAGGCTCTATTGCCATATTGATTTTCTCGAAAACTTTTTTAACATTATCGCCGAATTTATTGTAAGCGCTTTCATCAGATTTCAGGCCTGAAGCTGATGAAGCAACAGGTGTCACCGTGTTATTTGTGGTATTAGAAGTCACATTGTCATCAGATTTGCTTGTATCTGCACTTAAAATGTTAAGCTGGTCAAAGCCTGCAACTGCTTTTTTGAGCTTTTCTGCCGCTTTGGTGCTTTTATTCAGATTGTCAGTAGATTCAGCCGTACTACTCGACAAAGCTCCTACGGAATTTGCCGCACTTGATACAGAAGCTGTTACAGCATTGTTTCCGCCCCAGCCAAACATTTCGCCAAGAGCATTAGAAGCCGCTTTTGCATATTCCGTAAGCGTTTGAATTGCTGATGTGAGATTCTGCACGATAACCGTTGCCGCTTGTAAGATAGGCTGTCCTATGACAGCAAGTAATTGATTCCAAGCCTCTTTTAAGTTACCTGTGACATTTTCCCAGCCGTCAGCTTCTCTTGCAGCCTGACCCATAGCGCCTGATAACTGGTTAGCGTCCTTGACCATCTGCAAAAGTGTAAGCTGTTTCTGTGATTCTGATAAATCCTGAAATGATTTACCATACAGCTTATTTGCGGCAGTATTTCTTGTGGTTTCTGTGCAGGATAAGCCAAGAGCAGCATCATTTTCATAGTTGCCTTTTAAAAATGATTTCAAGCTTTCTGCTGTATCTTCAAGAGAGCGGTCATAATATGCGGCACTGTCGGCTGTTACCTGTAAAGCCTCTTCCATCATCGAGAGGGCATTAGCACTGTCCATACCCGTTGTTTTGGCAAAGGCGTAAATGCTCGTTCCTACGCCCTGCAAGCGTGACTGAACTATACCACTTGAATCTGCAACTCTTTTCATAGCTGCTTCGGCATTGCCTTGTAAATTGCCGAAAGTCTGCGAAAGCTGAGAGTTTGCGGCATTAACACTTGCCGCTGATTCAACGCAATCCTTGCCGAACTTTACAACCGCCGCAGCGCTGAAAGCCGCAGCCGCCGCGCCTGCTATTTTCTTAAAAGCTCCGCCGAAAGAGCTTTTCATTGATTCGGCAGATTTCTGAGCTTTATTGCTTATGCCACTAAAACTTTTCTTTATTTTTTCACTACCATTTTTACTGTATGTTACAATCTTCTCCCAAGTATTTTGAGAATTTTTAGATTGTTTTGCGTTTGTTTGAAAAAATGAATCAGCATTATGTTGTACATTCTTCTTTATTACATTAATTTTTTGCTCTATTTCAGTTTTAGTCTTATCTGTATCAGAAACAATTTTTGAAGTTGCTTGTTCTGATACTGATTTGATACTATCTAAAGCCGATTCAGAAGAATTTTCAATAGCGTTAGACATTTCTTTAATCTTACCTTCGCAAGATTTTGTAACTGTTGAAAAAGACATTGTCAACCTATCGCTTACAATTTTGGACGCTTCTGAAATAGCACTCTCAAGACTATTCATATTTAAATTTAAGTCAAACGATATTCCTGCCACTGTATCTATATCACTCAATATAATTCCTCCTTTCATCTAAAAAATTGCAAAATAAAAGCACACACCATTTCTGATGTGCGCTTGGATATTAACTTTTAACACTCAAGTTTTATTTGTCTTAAATCATTTGCATACGTGTAAAGTTTCTTAACCGCTTCATATAATGTTTTTCTATACGCGTCATAATCTGAATATACGTGAAATCCGCAACCCATAAAATCACAAATCATCTGAATTGTAATAATATCATTTTTGATGTTTTTAACAAGTTTGCCACTTGATGCGCCTAATGAAAAAGCCCTCTCAAATTTATTGTAATCAATTTGTGTCTTTTGAGGCTCTTCCTTAACCTCAAAGCACTTAGGTGTGTCAATTTGTACGCCATAAGCTCTGCAAAACTTTATGAAGCCCTCACGAGTTATGATATTCAAACAATTAATGAATTTCACAATCCTCGGATTTTCTAACTTAAAATTCCTTAAATTAGTATTAGTAAGCTGATAGTAATCCTTGCCATGCTCGGCTTTATGCTTCATGTAGTAGTCAACCATTGTAGCACTAACACCTGTCAGCTTTTCGACATCAAGAGCCGTCAGCACCGGCACACCGTTATAAGTCTTATCGAAGTATTCGTAGGGCTTATCGGTTTTAGGCTCGTGCTTCATTGTGTAAGTGCCTTCGTGATTCAGTGCTGGAAGCACTTCATTTGTCAGCCATTTACGGAATACTCTACACTTATCTGTACGGGTTTCAAGCATAAGGTCGTAGAGCTGTTCTTCTGTGATGAACGGTTGTGCATTGCGTACAACTGGCTTAATTTCGGCATTTTTGGCATTTTTATCAATTCTATCTTTAGCAGGATATTTTTTACCTTTTGCAATTCTAAATTGCCCTAAAGCCATTCCTATAGAGTAAAGTTCAAAGTACCATATGCCATTAATCTGAATCATCTGAATGTCGCTGTTTTCAAATTTCATTAGTTTTTTCATAATAGATTTCCTTTCTGTTTAGATTGACAGAAAACAAAATCTATAGTAAAATATTTATAGATAGAGTAATCTGTCGGTTTATAAATACACTCTGTATGTCCGCCAAGATATAAGCAGGGTGTATTTATTTTTGCTCAAAAAGCAGATATATACCTCGACGAATTGCTTCGCCTTTAGATATGTTATTTTCTTTACAGTATTTTTGCAGTTTCATCTCTGTTTCAACATCAAGTCTAATACTGTAACGAATATCTTTTGGCTTATCCACTTTTGGTCTTCCTGTGCGTGGTGACATTCATTTCACCTCTTTTCTTTTTGTCACACCTTTATTATAATTTATGTGTGGCATAAAGTCAAGAGGTTTTTAGAAAAATTTTTATTTCCGATATTGATAGATTTAAAAAAATCTATGTACTTACTTTTTTATAAGTAAACCCTTTCCATCTTTAAATTCGCCATTAACAATTTTTATAATATCGTAAATCCAGCCTATCCCAAATAAACCCATTGTAAGCAAATACAAAATTCCTGTTTTACTTTTACCGACATAAAATCTATGCACGCCTAAATACCCAAATAAAATCCCCAATATAAGTGCAACTGTTTTGTTTTTATTGCTAATATTATTGAGATTATTTACTTTGTGGCTTAGCGTTGGTTGATTTTGTTTATTATCAACTGAAACATTTATTCTATATGTTATAGAGCCACCACCACATAATTTTTCATACTCCTTTAATGTTAACTTACTTGGTAAATTATTTAGGACATTATAAATAATTTCCTGATTGTAACAAGGGCATATATTATATTTACTACCATACTCATCTATTCTGCTTTTTATGGCAGTTTTATCTATTATATAATAGTTCCCAATGCGTTGATTAAAACTCCACCAAGGATGATTACAAGCACTTATTTGTAGTCTGTGACACCCAAATGGATTTTCCGTCATATAACTTGCCCCATAACAAAATTTAGTATTTCCTGAACGGCATTTATCTCCATAGCAATAATTTAACCCGCCAACAATTTTTCTATCAATAATTTCACCATTGATAATTACAGTTGTTGATTTCCAATTACTAATAAGTTCATACAATTTAACAAAAGCTAAAAATTCATTAGGTGCTTCTCCATAAGTAGCTTGATAAACCATTTTACCATTATACATTTGTTCGCTATATTTTGGAGCTTGTTTAGCTAAATACAATGCTCTATCAAAATTTTGAGAGGTAGACTTACCAAATGAAATGCTTACATACCACTGATTTGATAGTTCGTTTGGATTAAATAAACTATTAGAATAAATATCTTTTCCAGAATCCATAAGTTTCATATCCATATTTAACACCTTATTTTTCTTTCCAACGACGACCACAATCCATGCAGAACATCTCGTATTTACCTTTTTTACCCGCAAAACCAGCTAATAAACCTACTCCTCCAGTCAACATTGCTCCACCAACAGCCTTACCAACGGAAAAGCCTTTTCGGTCGTTACCCATAATTTGAACATTCGTACTCTTACACTTCGGACATTTTATTACTTTTTTTGACATAGTTCACACAACCTCCTGAGAATTTTGTAATTATTTGTCAAAATATTACCATAAATCACAAAATTTTTCAAGAGTTTTGTCAAACATTTTATTTAGCCACTGATATAAACATCTGTTTGAATTGCTCAAGAGCCATAGCCGAATCCTGTTGAGTAACTTGCTTTGCTCTGCGGTTTCGCCAATCTGAACGGATTTTCTTTTGATGTGCGGTGAAGTACTTTAGCCTTTCTGGGTCGTTTTCTGCTCGTATCTGCACAATTCTGCCAAGTGGTGAATCAGCACTCAAGCCACGCAGAAGCGAGCAAAATTCGTCCCATTTCATATGTTTGAAGTCCTCTGAATATATCCTGACCCCATACTCCGACAAAAACGAGGAAACTATTAAATCAAAGTCCTCTATTATGTCGTAGCAAGGGTCGCTGTTTCCCCCGGCTCTTCACCGCCTGCGACAAGCTCAACTGCCGACTGTACAAGAGTTGTGAAGTCCTCAAAATTAAGCTTTAACTTCTTGAGCTTCTGCATTTCTGATTCATCAAAGAGAATATTGCACACATCGCTTATAGTTTTGGGCATGACATTGCCGTTCAGCTTTGGCAGAATTTCAAGAAGTGCTACCGCCTCATCATTTACTGTCAAAACTGTATCCTTGATTTTAATCTGTGGTTTCTGCTCAAAATTGAGCTTATCTGTAATATCAATAATCTTTGCCATAATTAAAACTTCCTTTCTTAACCTGCCGGTGTTACTGTTGGCTTGCCTCTTGACATAAGGTCAAATTCGAGTGTACCTACTGCTGTGCTGTCGCCTGCTCCGAGAGCGGTAACATTGATAACAACATCAAGCTTAACAACTGTGCCGTCAGGAAAAGTCCATTTAAGCACAGCATTACAATCTGTACCATTAAGAAAAGCCTTGCCCGCAACAAAATCATTGCCTGTGTCGCCAATATTACGCTTACCAGATACTGAAATTGTTATAGACTTAGCCGTTTTAAGTCTGTTTGTCCAACCTCCGGCTTCGTATGGTTTCCATTCTTCTACACCGTCATCAAACGATACTGAAAAGGTTTCCATATCAGCTATTGTATTTGTAGATTCATCGCTTGCTCCAATCGCAAACTGATTTTCATAACAAGGAAAAACACCTGATGTTACATTTGCCATAAATAATTACTTCCTTTCATAATAAATATCAAATTCAATTACATATTCATAAATGCCATTATCATCCGTTCCTACGCTTACGGGTTCAGATTGTAATAGCTTTATGAAATATACTTTCGTATCATTAAGCAGAAATGAAGAAACCGCCTCAAGCTGTTCATATAGCTTATAAGCGGCTTTCTCTGTTTCTGTCGAGTTTTTATTCCAGTGTATAAGCACCGAAATAGGTTTAATATTATAACTTGATTTACCACCGATAACTCTTACAGCCTCGATTGTTGATTTACGCTGATAAACACAAATTGCTTTTTCTTTGTTTGCGTCAAGCTTACCAGAGTAGTAATAATCAGCAATATTAAACCGTTTAAGCCAATTACGTATATCAGCTAAATAAATCATCTCATCAACCTTCTCATAATTATTGCAAAAGCTTTATTACAGAAATCTTCGTGCTTTCCGCCTTTTTGCCAATCCTCGAACCAGTGAGCTTTGGCGTTTGGATTAGAGCCGTGCTTTATTGTTTCTGTTTTTCCGTCCCTGTGCTTAATTTCTTCCTCCCAGTCATTTTGGTGAAAGTTATATTCAGGGTGATAGTAAAGCCGTCTTGCATAGGGTGTACTTGAAACGATTGAAACCTTTCCCTGACCGCTTTGTGAAGTGTCAACAAATGTACTTTCGTTTTGCAATGTTCCTGTATCTCTCGGTATAACCTGAGCTTGTTCAACCTCTTTGTGCAATTCTTCTGCTGTATGTTCAAGAGCTATCTGTGCTTTTGCTGTAATAGCTTTTATTGCGGTTTGGTTTATCCTAACCTTTGATGTGACTTTCATATGAAGCTCCTTTTGAGCATAAGAAAAGCACCCTGATTTCTCAAAGTGCTTAATCTTAAAATAAATCGCTATGTGTGCCTGTTCTGCAAAGATAAAGTATAAGTTCGTCACCGTCATACTCATAAATAAGCAGCCAATCTGGTTCTAAGTGGCATTCATGTTTTCCTTTATAATCTCCTATAAGAATATGGTCACTATACTTTATGGGCAATGTTTCACCATTTGCAAGCATATTAACAACACTTTTCAAAACATCTATATTCTTATGCTGTTTCTGTGCTTTCTTATAGTCCTTCTTGAATTGGTTCGTGAATTTAACTATATATTTCATTTATCCAAATCCTCAAATAATTCATCAATATCAGTATATCCTTTATATAATTCTGGGTGTTTTTTCATCTTCTCGACTTCAGCAAACGCAGCCTCTGTTTCAGAATTATATTTACGAATTACAAAAGGTATACCGTTAAATTCTATTGCCTGTTGGATAAAAAGGTTTATCGCTGTACTCATATCCATTCCAAGTGAAGAAAACAATTCTTGAGCTTTTGCTTTTTTCTCTGCATCGATTCTAATATTTATATTTGACATAGCCATAATATCATCTCCTTGATATTATATTATCATATTGTTAATACATTGTCAATACAAATAATATAATTATATCAAGTCCAATCTCGTATAATTGATTGTGCCGTCAGGATTTCGGGCTTTTTCACCCTGATAGATTCTACGCCTAACTCCGTTCACGATGACCTCGCCGTTTGAAAGCGTCGGTAATTCAGGGGCAATATCACCGATAAAATAAGCCTGTGCAGATAACTGCACAAGCTGTTTATCGGCTGTAAGAACGGTTTTAGCCTTGTCCTGATAATTACACAAGACATTGATTTCAAGAGCCTTTAGCGGTTCTCCGTCCTCACTTAAACCCTCTTGATATACTGTAATTGTAATCGGCGTAGTACATACAGATTTAAGCACCAAACAAGGATATTTCATCTCAGCACCCCACAGCACAAGCCTGTTGACATCAGCCTGCTATAAGTAATCTGACGCACTATACAACCGTTCTTAACGCAAACGCCTGTATTATAATCAAACTGCATTGATACGCCGTTTATGCCGTAAGATTTAAGCACTGTATCAAGCATATCTGCATATTCATCATAGAACTGCACAATCTCACAACAGCACTCTGTTATGGTTTCCTGTTGATAATCCGTTAAATTATCAAAACCCTTTCCTATGATTCTGTTATAGGTCAAAGTATCAATTATTCTGCTTGCTTTACGGACAAGATTATCAAAGCTTTCAGGCACTACCGTATAATACTTTAGATAATCTGCTTCCGTTGCATAATTCCGCATAAATCATCACTCCACATAAGAACAGTAGATACCTGCGAGCTTGTTTTCATAGCAGTGTGCATAAAGGTTATTGTTGCGGTATTTGAATACATGGCTGTCGCCCTGCTGGTCTTGGTCTGGGGAGAAATACTTGATGTACTGGTCGATAGCACAAACCGCAGCGGACTTTTCAACGCAAAGGAAGTTTACATTCTTGCCAACGCCGACAAGCTCATAATATGTATTCAAAGCAGATTTTGCAGGAGAAGAAACCTCTGAATAAACGCCACCGCTTTCAGTATAATACTTCTTGTCCTTCACAATCTCTGTATCTTCAGTTTTTACATACTGACCCTCGGCCTTCTTGTAACCGTAATTTGTAGTACCGTCATTAAGAGTTATTGCAGTATACATTCTTGTTTGTGGCACTTCAATTATGTTTGAGAACTTAGAAAGAACTGCTCTTGACTGTGTTGTATCAAGGTCATCAATGCTTGCTCTAAGTGTCGGTGTGATGAATAGTATACGGCTTTCTGTTGGCACTTCTAATTCGTCCATTGTGTTTGAGCAAGCACGCAAAGCACTGATAACCTCCGAACCATTCGAAAGCTTTTCAGCCTTTGTTGTGATTCCTTCTGTACCGCAAATCTTTGCAATTCTGGCGGCGTCTGTTTCGGGCACAACCTTAGTACGGATAAATTCGCCTGAAAGCTTTGCAAATGGAGTTTCGAGAGCCTCATCGTTATCAAGTCGGTCAATTCTCAAATCCTGAGAACGCTCCTTGTCATACTTAACTGTTTCCCATACAAAAGATGTCGAGCCCTTTGTATAGCCATCGTTACGGCTGAAATCACCAAGTCCGTCCATATCAAGCTTAGCAATTTTGATTTCGCCATTACTGCCCTTTTTTACTGTTACCTCATCGCCCTCAAGGATTGAAGTTTTACTTGCTTCCTTATAAACCTCGTCAAGCAATGGAAGATATACTGTTGATAATTCAATATTATTCATAAAATTTCCTGCCTTTCTTAATTTTTAAGTCCGAATGCTTTTCTAAGCATAGCGTTCTGTTTTTCCTTATCGTTGCTGTTATCACCGTCAGCACCGATTTTTTGAAAACCGCCCTTTGATGTTTCGCCTTTAAGCTGTGGAACATCTTCAAGGACCTTGCTTACGGCTGATTTCAGCTTTTCATCATTGATTTTTCCACTTTCATCGGTAACGCCCGAAAAATCAGCCAATTTCAAAATATATGGTACCGTATCGGCTGAAATACCAAGCTTGAAAGCGGTAAGTGTTGCTTGCTGATTAAGTCTTGCGGTCAGCTCTGACTGCTTGTACTGCTCAATTTGAGCTTGCATAGCACTAACATCCGGCTTATTCTTTTCCCTATTTGTTTTATAGGTGTTTATCGCCTGTGTAATTTCCTCCTCGGTCATTCCCTGCTGTGCAAAGTATGACTTTAGAGCTGCGTTGCTGGCTCTCTGTTCTCTCGCTTGTACCATACTGTCAAGCTGTTCCTGTGTATAAGTTGCCTGTGTTCCGCCTTTGGCAGCGTTGCCCTCTCCGCCCTTATTATTCTGCTGAGCGTTAGCAGTCTGTTGTGTTTCCTGCTGTTCTGACATAATATTCTCCTCCGTTTTATGCCCGTCGGCTTATTCCTCAGCTTTTAACGCCGTCAGAGTTTTGGGCATTAAAAAAGCACCCTTTTCAGAGTGCTTAATTTCTTTTTATGAAGCGTTCTTCGATAAACCTGCGTACTTGTTCTTGCTTATCCTCAGACAGTTCCTCGAATGACTTATCCAAATTCGCAGTCGCCGTGTATTCTTCTTCAAGCTCATCAAGCTTATTTGCAAGTCTTAAAATCTCTCCGCTAAGTTGTATGGTTTCGGAAACATCATATATTCCACATTTTTCTTGCAGATTTTCAAGAATTTTAATTTGAGATAGCAATTTTTCTTTATACATATTATCACCACCTTTCAGCCATAGAAAAACCGCCCTCAAGGAGCGGTTAAATATGTTGTTTACTAAGTATATAATTAAGCAAAAAATCCGATTCTTCTTTTGTAAGTTTTGAAAAAGGGCTTATCTTAGAATCATCCTCATAATCTGAAATATCGGGCTTATAGTTTTCTAATGTAAATCCTAACTTGTTACATATATTTTCATATGTTATTTCCATAAAAATACCTCCATTTCAATATTTTGCTTCTTTAATGATTCTAAAATCTTATTAACAGTATCAATATCCTCATTATAGATGCAAGAATTTAGTTTGTCAAGAAGAAAATCAACAAAGCCTTGATTATAATCTCCTACAATTTTATACTTAAAAATATTACCGTTATGACAAGCAATAATGCCGTACTTATATTTTTTCTTCCAAGCTGAATTTATATCATCCAAACTTGGTACAGAACTATTAGGATGATTATGTATAGCTATTACAGTATTAGGTTTCGCTTTTTTTACCATATCCATCATACTTTTTGATGGAACACATTGTTTCTCAACACTATAATCCGTACGGGTTAAAAATTTTCCTGTTGCGCTATCTATAAATGATAAATCCTCAAAGTTGCTGCCTGAACGATGATTAAGAATGGCTTTTGCCTGCTGAAAAATTGAACGAGTAGTCTTAGAATTTTCACCTAATTTGTCAAACATTTTTCTATAATCAGACGAATCTATAATTTGCTTGTCTACAACTGAATCTGTATTAACAATTTTAGGCTTACTTGATTCAGCCTCATTAGATATATTTTTTTCAAGTTCTTCTGCCTTCTCCCTCCACTGTTCAGCCCTTGCACCATAAGCTCTTTTATTATCTTTATCGAGCGAGAACTTAGACATACGCTCCATTCGCTCAGCTTCGTTCTGAGCGTAGTTTTGCTTCTGGGCATTGTTATATCTCTCTGCGAGTTCGTCAAGCTCATCGGCGGTGTATTGGCTGTTTTCTGGCGGTGTGCTTATACCCTCAAAATATGTAGTGTGTGCGTCCTTACAATTCGGGTGATACAAGCCCTTTTTAATAGCCTCGGACAATAACGGATACTTAATGCCTGTAACGGGAGATATGCCGTCCTTAGGCCCTCCGCTCCATACATCATCAATGAACACCTTACCTACGAAAGGAGCACACAAAGGGCAAGGGTTGCCACGTTTGTTAAGAATGACGGTATATATTCCCCATTCCTGCCGCTTAGCCCCCTCGCCTTGAAGATATGCTCTTTTATTTGCCGTACGCAGTGCCATTTCAGCATAAGACTTGATGTTTACCCGCCTACCGTTTCGGTACTGTATGCAGTTGATACCAGCTGAAAGAAAGTCCTTTGTCGCCATATCAACAGCTTTTGCATAAGTTCCCGCACCCGTATTTGCCATAACCTGAGCATTGAATATAATTTTCCTGTATTGGTCATTAGCCATTCGCAGAACGGCAGTTTCAGCCTTACCCATATCATGAGTAGTCGCTTTAATTAGAGTATCAAGTTTTCTTTCGTTTGTCTTGAAAAACTCTCCTGTTGTTTCAGCCACACCAGTAAATGCGGACTTGTTTTTGCTTTTGCCTTTGAAACCACGCTTTACAGCTTGTAAAATCTGTCGTTCCTGCTTAGTGCCACCGTCATTATAGGAGTCCTGCAAAGCTCTGCGGATATGTTGATTTATCGAATTATACTGGCCTGTAAATTTCTTGCTGTTCTTCCGCTTATAGACTTCAAGTGCCTTGAGCTGTTCCGCCTGCCATTGTGACCATTCTATGCCAAGCTTTGATTCTTCGGCTCTATGGCGGCTTAAATTCCTAATCATTGAGGATATAAGCTCATTTTCGATTTCTTCAAAAGCCTTACCAATATCGTAATCAGACATTTTTTAAATCTCCAAATCGTCAGCCATGGACGAATTATCCATATCCTGCACGCCCTGTTCGGCTTTCAACTTTGCGACTTCCTGTTCTTTCCATTCGGCGTCCTTGCTGTCGCCATAAAGCTCCTCGACACAGCTTTCAGTACTCATAATACCGCCTTGTTTTGCCTTAGTTACTGTTTCAACAACAGCTTCAAAACTTGGGTTAGCGTATTCACCGAAGTTTACCGCGACATTCGGAGGAGTAATATCAAGCTCATGCCATATCTGATATCCGCACACCACAGCTTTTACAAGCTCCGGCATAAATTCTTCCACAAGCTGTACAAGATTTCCTCTAGTATATAGAGTAGTTTTTTCTTTTTCTCTCTGTGCTTCGGCATTATCCATCTTTTTGACATCAATGCCGAGCGTTGACGGTGAAATTATACCTTGCAAGCATAAGTCAAGGGCGGTTATGTATGTTTGCAAGTAGCTTTCATGTGGGATATTAGGCTGGTCGAGAGTGATTTTATTACAGCCTGTTTCTGACATATCGTTATTTGTTGAAATATATCTGTTATCAAAGGCATTAGGTTTAATAATCATACCAGTATCAGGATTTCGAGGTAACAGACATTCCGGTATATAGCTCTTTGAACGAGCTGCCCTAAGCGCGTCCATCCACTGTGACCACGCTTCGTCGAGCGCGTCGAAATCGTCTGTCTTGCCGTCAAAGATATTGCCGCCTCTGCCCTGATACTGTTCACTGTCGCCGAATATACAAGGCACAGCAAGCATTATGTTTTCGTCAAAGGTAACGCCCCTGCCGTCAATCCATTTCGTTTGTTCTATTGAATTAGGCGGTATCTCATCGCCATTCTCTCTATACAAACGATATTTTATATAACCGTAGCCATAATGTTCCCTAAGCGTGTATTTTTCTTTGTTGTCGATATACTCTGTAATAAATATAACCTCTGTGATTCGTCCTCGAACTCTTGTATATTCAACATTTTCACCAGGGTAAAACTCAATAATCGGATATTCCTCGTCTATGCTCTTGTCAAAGGTAATCTTGAAAGCACCGTCACCAACAACAAGCATATCTTTGATACATTTATGTAAGAGCTTGTCTCCCTTATTGGCTTTATATGTATTATCCCAAATTTCCTTTTGAGCGTCGCTATTAATAAAATCAACACCATTAAAATCATTGATGATAATATTTGACAGTGTATCAACTATCAGTTTTGGCAAACCCGTATGTATTTTACGGATTTCCATTCCCTTTGTGCAGCTTGCTTTCCAAAATGTTGTTGGCGATACATCAAGCTGATTATAAAGCTGTGATAGCTCATAACTATTGCCTCGATACCATATACGATTTTTAGCAACATTGGCGTAATAATCAAGGTTTTGTTGTATCGTAATCGTGCTTTGCTGAGGCGGTTCTATCCTCAAAAAACTTCTTATCTTATCTCTCACGGTGTTAATCAGCCCCATTTATTTCACTTCCTATCTTTTTCTTATACGGCAGCCAGGCGTACTGCACGCTGTTTATCATATGGTCGTTTTTATCTTCGGGAGTATTGTCCTTATCCTCCTGCCAGCTATAAATTTCAAGTTCGTTTATATAGTTTTTACAGTGTTCAAGCACAAAGAAACAGTTCTCAGCGAACCAACCGAGCTGTAAATTGATACGGTCAATAATTGTTGTTTTCTTCCATGCATTAGTAAATGTGTATATACAGCCGTGCGACCTTTTGTACTTGTTAAGCTCTGTTATGGTAGCTTGGTCTGCATTGTCGATAAATGCATTTCGAGCAAGTCCCCATTCTTTTGAATTTCGGTCGAGAAAATCAATAAAATTCTTGACCGTATCGCTCGGAGCAATCGGTATTTGAAGTTCGGCATTATTATATACTCGCTCATCAAGCAACACACAAGCACCATTCCTCGTAATGCCTATAAAGCTCATTGCGATAGTGTCAGGGGATTTCTGCGAATATGCTGTATCAAGCCCTGCGGAATACTGCGTGAAGGCTTGTTGCTTTGCCCATTCTTTTGATTTGATGTGTCTTTGCCTATCAAAATTGCTGAATACAAGTCCTGTCGCTCTGCCTCTCAAGCCAAGAATCTTATTTTTATAAAGCTTTGTGCCTTTCGGAGCGGCAAGTATTTTTCGCTGTATATCCTCATCAGTTAATGACAAATTATCCCTAAAAGAAAAGAACCAATACCGCCAATTCGGTACAGGCTCTTCGTTAAGTTCCGCCATAATCTCGGGCGGAACATCTTTAGCATATTTTTGATATGGTCGGGAACGGTTAATAAACTCTTTGTAAACTGGTAAATTTGGGTCATCGGGATTTAGTGTTGCAATCAAATAATCGTTTCTTGTTGACATCTCTCGCACAAACTCAATATCTGCGGTGTTAATCTCATCAATATAAACACAGCCGAACTGAGCACCGAGGACCATTTCCCATTTATCTTTATTGTCATAGCCTAAAACATAGATTATCTTGCCTTCAAACTTGATATGCGGAAGCTTATAATCTTTATCACCGTTGCCACAATAGCGAGCATTACGGTGCAGGTCGAGTATTCCGTTATCCTGCTGAATAATCGTTTCTTCGGCTTTACCTGTTGTCTTTGCGGCTATGACATGAAGTTTCTTGCGGCTTGCCGACACCATACGCATAAACTTGACACCAGCACCGACTGTTGTCTTTCCAGAAGCAGTAGTGCCTTCAAGAAAATCCGCTGTAACATTCTTAGTTGAATTGATAAAATCAATGTATTTCTGCGAAAGAGGGAAGCTATTCATCAAGTCCCTCACCGCCTAACTGTTTAAAAACATCGGCAAGTTTTTCCGACTGTTCAACCTTTGCGTCAACCTTGACAGTGTATTCGCCTGTCATTTTATTAAGTGTATCAACTGCCTTTATGCGGTCGTTAGGTTCGTTTTCGTCATCTCTCGCAATATCAGAAAGTAGCACTTGCCTATCTTTTGCGGTCATTATGCGTTCATCCTTGAGCTTTTCGGAAATCTCTTTGATGTATTCTAAAACTCCAACATTCTCCAACAATTCATAAGCTCTTGCGTTTGCATAATTTTCTGAATATCCTGCTTTAATTGCACTCTGAACGGTATTACCGCTCTGCACATAATATTCAGCAAATTTCTTTTGTCTTGCGTTTAATTTGTCTTTCACGGTATCACCGCCTTTCTAAAACTTTCTGAAAACACAAAAGCCGCCCTATTGGACGACTCTTATGTAAACTCAGGAGGTATAAAACGCAAACTCGCACTTGGACCAGGTAACGCCCTGGTGGGCGGTTGATTTATAATATTTTATATTCGGCACAATCAACAAGTGCGTCACTACAAAAGCAATATCAAGCTCACAACATTAAGGCTCACACTAATATTGCTATGTAATAGTCAAGTGGGTCAGATAACGCTCTGACGGGCGGCATACTCTCATGCGGTCACGTTGCTTCTTAACATACTGCTTGCTCACACAACGTTTGTACGAGCACTCTACCTCGTGTATGCTTGAGCCATAGTCTTAACAGACACAGCATCGACTATGATAACTTCTATAGCGTCTTAGTTTGTGTGGTGGCAGCTTAGAGGCTTGCACTCTCACTCGGATATTGAGTTGTACTGTACAAGATATTAACGAAAATTTTTATATGAAAGGAAAACTTGCACTCTCACTCGGATATTGAGTTGTACTGTACAGCTGCCGTATTGCACCGCTAATGCGGTGCGTATTGTATGAACAACATATAGAAAGAAGAATGAAAAAGGCAAGTTGTTGGCGGTGGAGTGCTTAGCATAGTAGCTTCACACTCTCTTCCGCCCTCATCTCACAATACCATTTTAGCACTGATAAAAGTATCATTCAATATCATTTAGTATCATCTTTTCAAAAACATCAAGTGCATTTCCATATATGCGAATAGTATGTATTCTGCTATATTTTATATCCTCTGCTATCTCATCAAAAGTCATACCATTTATATAATAATCAATAAGCACGCTTTTAAATCTGTTATCGGATAAACGATTTATTTTTTCTCTGACTTCTCTTTTCAAATCAACCAGTTTATCGATTTCTTCATCAATTTCATTACGCATATCAATTATTTTATCAATAGTTTTTTGTGCATTGTCAGAACAAGAAGTTTTAACTTTTTCACCAAACTGTACAGACTTTAAACAAGTCATTTGCTTTTCAAGTTCAGACTTTTCTTTTATTTTTGCATTTATAAATCCATCAAGATTCCTTATACGCATAAGATATTCTTTCGCTGTCACATCATCACTTCCTTTTGCGTTGAGAGTTAAGCTCTTTAGCCCTTGCCTCACGCTCGTCATAATCTTCATTTGCAAAGTCTATGCCGATATGCTCAGTTAAAAGCCTGTCGAGATTAACCCAGTATGCCTCGTCAACATCTTTCATCTCATCATTACAAAAATTAATGACTTGCGATATACGCTTAGCACCAAAGCCATGCTGTACATGGAGTGCATAACATACAAGCTTTAAGATTCTGCGCATATACGCCTGCTCCGACTGTTTAGCTATTTCCTCTGCAATTTTGATTTCTCTGTTTGTAACAACCCGTGCTTTCACTCAGGCACCTCCTAATTTCGTCATAATTGACCTGTGAGCGGTTTTTATTGCTCGTTTGGTAAATTTACTGTTTTAGCTTTAAAATCGCTTGTGGGGCATTTCTCGGCATTTAACGCTATCAAAAATGCAACATTGCAAGCAATATGCCATAAATGAGGCAATCCGCTTTCAGCGTCTACGCCGTCAGGCTCTTTGATATATAAGCATATATGCCTCATTAGTGCGGCTCGGTATCTGTACGGCTCTACCTGCTTCCAGCTTTCACTGTCGCCGTATTTGCTTACTCCGTAAGTACGGACTATACCTACCGCTTCTATCAGCTCAGGCGGTACAAGGTCAAGCCTTGGTTTATTGTCATCGTATTTAAGATTGTCGCTCATTTTAGATTCCTCCTTAATCTTCCTCGTCCTCGAAAATGCTTTCATCGTATTCAAAATCTTCTCTGAAATATTTTTTCGTGATTTCATAAATCTTTTTAAGCTGTTCCTCTGAATTGGTTCTAAAAGGTCTTGATATGATTATCTGACCCCTACACTCACTGAGACAGCACTTGCCGTTAAGGTTTGCTATACAGCTTTTATCACAGGGTACATATATCTCGCCCATTTTATTAAACCTCCAAAAGCTTTGGATTGTCGTAGATATTACCGACGACAGTCATATATTTCCCGACAAAATCGTCTAAGTCGTCTGTTGCTCCTTCATGCTGCCTTATTATCCATCTGCAATTAGCTTCGGAATACACAACCTCGTAATATGATACTTCATTGTCACCGTCAATAAACTTAAGTATATCCCCTTCAAAAATCTTAGTGCCGTTCTTGTCATTCAAGCCTGTGTACTGCCCAACTGTTTCGGGGTTAATACACCATATATGCGATGTACCACACACATAAGGCTCTTTTATAGCCAAACCCTGCGGCTCGATAGTTAAATATCCGTACTTCCATTCGTCCCCGAATTTACCCCTGAATAATTTTTCTCTCATCGTATACTCTCCTTGAATCCGTGCTCTTTGAGCCAAGCCTTAGCTTTCGCTTTAACCTCTGACGGTGCGTCTTCTATATTGCATATAGCCTTGAAGACCATTGCCCAGAAAGCAGTTTCACTTGAAATATTTTCAGGCTTAACACCAGTGTATTTTTTCATAAAAGCCTTAATCTTCTTCTCGTCAAGGCTGAATAACGCTTCATTGCGTACCTTCACAAATTTCTTTATTCTTTCCTCTGTTTTTTTATCAAAATCCATTTTAATCTCCTTTTCCATATGTACAAGCCAATCCTCCGCTGATGTGCTCAGCAAACTTACATTTTCGGCAGCAGCACACGCACATATGCTCACCAAATCTGCGATTTACCGCCGGGTGCGGACACCTGCGGACGGATATTTGTGCATATTCCTGATTGCATTTATCGCACTTGATGTAGTAGTCAGAACGGTAAGTCTTCATTGTCGCTCACTTCCGAATCATCATTTTTTGATATATGTGCAATCGTTTCTTTTTCATTTTCAGGGCCGGCTTCCCCTATTTCCGAAAATCGTTGAAACTTACCATCAAATTCAAATTTAAGTTCTTTAGTCCTGCCGAATTTGTTTTTGTCTAAGATAACCTCTGTATCTTTTGCGTCAATATCTTCGTTTGATTTATCGTTGACGTAATCCCTATGTAACAAAATGATATAATCGCTATCCTGTTCCAAACCTCCGCTTTCTTTGAGGGCTGACATTGTCGGTTTTTCCTTGGCATTGCGTGTCAGCTGGGATAATATCAATATTGAGCAATTTGTTTTTTTAGCTGCTCTTTTGAGTTGTTGAGATATGTAATCAACCCTTTGCCGGTTATCGACAAATATCTGCATTGATGTTACAATCTGTACAAAATCAATAATCACAAATTCAGGCTTTATTTGATAAATCATATTTGTGATATCTTCAACATCAGATAAATCATCTATAATTTTTAAATTTTCATATTTATCAAGCATATCAATTACATCTGTAATTTCAACGCCATCGTGCTTGCCTGTTTTTGTGTAGTCCTCGTTAAGATAATCAGCCATTATCCTGTCATATATCATTCCCGCCGACATTTCCAGGCTAAAAAACAATGTTTTAATTTGCCTGTTGTGTGACGCAATGTTAATTGCAAAAGTAGTTTTACCTGTTGATGGTCTTGCTCCTATTGTTGCCACAGTGCCTTTGATAAAACCGCCGTTTAGAAGCTCGTCCATAAATTTAAAACCCGTTGAAATCGTTTCGTATTTCTTTTTGTAATTCTGTAAATACAAAACGGCGTTGTCTTTAACACTTCTCTCCTCTGGCTCGAATTTATCAGCTAATGCTTTAATCGTTTGATATGATACATCATCGCTTATGGCAAGCATATTAAATTCTGAGCGTATTTCTGCGTCCCTGACAATTTTTTTAAAAGCATTGAGCGTATCATCAAGCTGTTCAGCCATTAGCGTCGGCGTTAATGACGACTGCATAATAGATACAATCGCTTCCCTTGCTTCACCGTCAAAAGCGGATAAATAAATACTTTCATCAGCGTTTGGATATTCAAAAAATATCTTTTTCAAAGCTTTAAAAGTTTTCTTCGCACTCTCATTCAAAAAATGCTTTTCGTTGAGGGTAAAAATCTTTCTACGATTATCTTCATCGAGGGCAACAGCAGAGGCAAGTATTTTAAATTCAATTTCCGTCTTCTTTTCTACTCTGTCCATTTTTCGATGTACTCCCCGTTAAGCAATCTCTTTTCAAACTCTGTCTGTTGCTTGCTGTCAGCTTTGCTATATCTCACAAACAATTCTTCCCAGTGCCTCGGAAACGGCGTCTTAGATTTTCTAAAAGCCGAGTGAAAGTCTGACGCTGTATAGTCATCAATACCCTGTGCTTTAGCAAACCTGCGCACGCTCCTAATTGGGATATGCCCATAAACTAAATCCTTACCTCCGTCACCCTTAAAGCTTTGCACTATATGCCAGTCGATTGATTCGTAGTCGAACGCCGTAGGCGGTTCGCCATCAGGCGAAACCGCAGAAGGCGGAGTTTCTTTTTTTACGGTACCCGTTTGCCCCGTAGGGGCAACGGGTACCTTCTTTTCTTTATTTAATATATCTTTAGATATATTATTATTGTTTGTCTCCGTCCTGTTATCCGTTATGTTATCCGTTATGTTATCCGTTATGTTATCCGTTATGTTATCCGTTTGACGGTCAACATAACCTTGAAATTTATCATAGTTTACAATAGTGATAATTCTATATTTGTTAGGCTTGACATCATCAAGTATTTCACCACTGGATTTTAATTTTTTAATACAGTTTAAAATACAGTTGTGATTCATTAACAGTTCGCTCTCTAATTTACTAATAGAAGTCAGATGTTGCCCTCTTTTCACCTTTATTCCTCTGACCATTTTGTCCTCGTGGTTTGCAAGTAATATTAGTCCAATGAAAAAGTGAGTGACATATATATCGCCCCACCATTCCCACTCAAAAATACTACGATTGATAAGTACAAAATTAGGCTTAGGAGCTTGCTTATTCTGTTTTTTTCGCCTTGCCACCTATCTCACCTCTCAATCGTTTAACAAGCCTCACAGCGTCCTCACGGCTCCGCATAACGATGTATTCAAAGCCTAATGTCATAGCAACATCTTCAAAGTGTTTTTGAGCTTTGCTTTGCTTTCCTTTGTTAGTTTTAACCTCAATAAATATTGTCTTTCCGCCGTATGCAAAAAGCGTAAGGTCTGCTTCGCCCGGTATACCTATTTTTATCGGTGCCCCATAAGGTGTTATGTATGTACCTACATTATTCCGCCTGACTATTCCAACCTGGGATAGCTCTGCACGGATAGCGTTTTGTATCGCTGTTTCTTGCTTTTGCTGGGCCATTCAGCCACCCCCTTGATTTTTGTTGATAATATACCCAACCTGGCTTATAACCGTGTAATTTGGCATATTCTGACAATTCCTCGACACTTTGGCACTCATTAGGCGATAAATAAAATCTAACTCTTTGTTTTGCCTCGTTGATTTTCATAAGCTTAATATCTACCGTCTTAGCTGCCTCCGGTGCAGGAAATTTCTCGCCACAGTTCGGGCAGATTATAGTGCTTATTGGTACTGCCGCAAAACAGTTTTTACAGATTTTAAGTGGTTGCTCGCCAACTCCACGCTTTTTATGAGGGTGCCCCTCAAGCAGCCACTCCCTATCCCTGTCAGGAAACCCGAAGCGGTCTATATTGTTTACGTGGTCTATGATGATTGCACGCTTGCCAGGCTTATACCTCATACACCTCATAGCCTGTTGAGTATACAAAATTAACGATTTCGTCGGTCTTAGAAGTATTACGCACTCACAATCGGGTACATCAAAACCCTCGCTAATAATATCAACATTACACAGTATCTTAATTTCGCCCTCACGAAATTGTTTAATAATGTTATCTCTTTCTACCCTCGGTGTACTACCGTCTATATGTGCGGCAGAAATACCAAAACTGTTAAAATTATCAGCTATTGATTTTGATACCTCGACAGTCGGCAGATAACAGATACCTTGTTTGCCGTTTGCGAGCCTACAATAATGCTCAATGACTTTGCCGTAAATCTTTTTTTGATTGCTATTAAAATATTGAGCAACCTCGTTTTGAGCAAAATCGCCGTTGCGGGTGTGAAATTTTGGTAATTTAAATCCTGGTGCATAATAGTCATAAGGAGCTAAAAAGTTATTTTCAATAAGCCATTTTGCCGTTACACCTAAAATCAGCTTATCATTAACATCTTTAAGCCCTGAACCATCTATGCGTTCAGGTGTTGCCGTAACGCCAACTCTCGGCACATCAGCAAAATACTCATATATTCGCTTATAGCTTCTTGCTAAACTATGATGATTCTCGTCCGTTATTATCAAGTCAGGCTTTTTAGTTGATTTTAATCGCCTTGTTGTTGTCTGTACCATAGCTATTTGACAATATTCCATATTCACACCATATCGAACAAATGTGCTAAAAATCTGACCGCACAATTCTTTTCGATGAACTAAAAATAAAACCTGCTTATCCATAAGTGTGTATATTTTAGCTATTTCAGCTACAATAACAGATTTGCCGCCCCCGCAAGGGAGTACAATGCAAGGAGCGGTATAGCCGTCATCGAGAGCTTTAAAAAAATTGTCAATTAGCTCTTGCTGATATTCACGAAGCATCAGAATGGTAAATCGTCGTCAGCAGGTATATTAGCATATGAGTCTGCGGAAGATTGGCTCGCAGAGCTTCCTTTTAAGTATTTTGGTTTTGGTAATGTGAATTTACCCTTTTTGAGTGCTTCAAGGGTGATTACGCCGTAAGGCTGTGTAGACATCCCTTGTTTACCTTCGTAATCGTACTCTTGCTCTTGAAATATCATACCTACCTTGCAACCTTTCAAAGCCTTACCGTCCCACTCCTTCGAAAAATCAATATTTAAATTGTTTGATTTTTTTATACGCTCAAGTGTAGTTTTAAGCCTTTTTTCGTTGCTCTCAGCGTACTCTCCGCCATTTGGATACCAGACACGCAGGACACCTTTATATTTTGCTTTATCGGGGAAACTCTTGCGGTCGGAATCAAATTTATTTTTAAAGAAGCCTTTATACTCACCCTCAGAAATATCAAACAGCAAGCACAAAGCACAACTGTTATTAGCACCATTCTGCTCTTCCGCTCTGATGATTTCGACTTCATAAGCCCCTACCGGGAGCTTAAAACTAACCTCTGAATATTCGGATACGCTGTCATAATTACTAAATGCTCTCATTATTATTTACCTCGATTTCATAATATTTTCTTATAGTTGTGTCAACGAGCTTTAAGTCGTTGTCGATTTCCTCTTTTTCAAACATCTCCAACGGAGTTTTAACTGTATTTGTTCCGTCTGATTGTGTTAAAAACAAGTGTTCTCCATCCTTATTTATCGCCATCAGGACAATAGAAAATAAACCCTCAACAGTCAGTTTTTCATCAAGCATTTTGCCTATTGTTTTCGCTTTTACTTTTCCGTCTTGTTGTTCAATATGATGTAAGAAATACACTATTGTGTCAGCAGGCATTTCCTTAATGACAAATTTTATCAAGCTATAAAAATGATTTGCCATTTCCGTAAATTTTGTATAACCTGTTTCGGCAGAGCGGTCAAAAAGCTCAAAGCAGAGCAGATATTGACTGTCATCAATTACATAACGCTTGAACCTCTTTCTACCCATATTTTGTCTGATAACGCTATATGTAGCATTATCTGCTCTATTCATTTTTGCTCCCTTGCGAAAAGGCAAGGGCTTACCTGCGACATTGTAAATAACAAGCTCGTTAGGCTCGAAATTACGAAGCGAAGTTGATTTACCGCTCCCGCTCTCGCCGAGTATTAAAACTGGGATACCCATTTATTAAACCTCCTTATCTGATAACAAGCGACTTATTAGTAACCAGTTTTGCTCCTGGTACTTCTTCACCACATTTTATTATCTTCGCAATTTCTGACTTTTTTATATCGTCCTCTTTGCGTGGCTTTATGTACTCAACAGGTATTGCGTTGAGGTCGGTTATTTCGACCGCTTTTGATGTTGTATGATAGAGCGTGAACTTGTCCGTTTTAGCTTTATCTTTGCCTGTTACGAGCATAAAGCTTTCAAGGACTTCTTTCATACGCTTCTGTGCGTTTTCAAATTGTCTGATTCTTTCTTCAAAACGCTTTTTTTCCTCTTTACAACTTTCAGCGTCAGCTTTTAGCTGTCTGATTACTATGCAGTAATCGTTGATTTTGTCATCTGCACCGATACTCTCAAGCGTATCATTAAAAGTCTGTTCATCAATCTCTCCATAAGAGAGCATATTATAGAGCGTTTTTGCCTGCTCCGTCATCTCATAAAGTGTCATTATATTATACCTCCGTCATCAGACTGTAATAGTCCTCATTATCAATAAGTCCACGCTCT
>NZ_JBKXNW010000009.1:0-132439 GCF_047012705.1 Pseudoruminococcus sp.
GTGCGTCTTCTATATTGCATATAGCCTTGAAGACCATTGCCCAGAAAGCAGTTTCGCTCTTGGGCGGTGTAAGCCCTGTATACTCTTTCATAAACTTTCGGATTTTCTTTTCATCGGGACTAAATAGTGCCTCATTGCGTGCTTGTACATATTTCTTTATTCTCTCATCATCAAAGTTAAATTCCATTTTTAACCTCTCCTTTGTAATTGCAAGCCAATCCTCCGCTGATGTGCTCAGCAAATTTGCATTTTCGGCAACAGCACACGCACATATGCTCGCCAAACCTGCGATTTACCGCCGGGTGCTGGCATCTGCGGACGGATATTTCATCATACTTAAAACCGCACTTATCACACATCAGATAATTTCTCATTTAGGTAGTCCTCAATAAGCTCAACGGCGTTTTTCCAACCATAGCATACCTTGCAATAATAGCTCTCATTTTTAAGCTCGCAGAGCCACCAGTCTTGATATTCGCTCGTTCTGCCTGTTTCGGTTTTCATTTCGATAAATAAGCCGTGATACTTGCCCTTAGCAACTGGCAGAAATAAATCGGGTACTCCTCTTTTTACGCCCTGTTGCTTGAGGTGTCTGGCTTCTATCGGGTCACGCCTGCCGCCGTTCGGAATATGAAATAACAGCTTTAATTCGGGATATTTCTTTCTTATGATTAGCTGTTGCGACCACTTGATAACATTGCTTTGGTGCTGTGCTTCAGTCATTTTCTGCCTCCATATATTCTGTTCAGAATAAGACTTGCCTGACGCTTTGTAAGTTCTGAAGTATCTAAACCGGGAAAGCGTTTTGAAATAACTGAGATTTGACTTTCGCTTGCCGGATAATTTCCCCAACGCTTGACAGAACCTAAATCCCATATATATTTTTGTTCGGAATAATGTTCACAAAGCTCCGAATATGCTCTGTCAAAAGCCTCCTGCATTGAAATTCTTTCCTTGCCGATAAGCGTATATCCAAGCTCGTCCTGACAGGGAATACGCATTTTCTTACCCTTAATGCTTAAAACAAATTCACCGTCAGGCATTTTGAACCAGTTGACATTGTGCAGATTGTATGACTGTTCTTTAGCCCAAAGGTCAACTATTTCAGTATTTCTAATCCATGACTGCGGAGTATCGGAAGCCTTGACTATCTTTTCAGGCAAGTCAAAGAATTCGCCCTCTATGCTGTCGAGCTTGTTTTTGGGAATATTTTTAAGGTCTATTCCCAAGAGGCTCGGCGCTGTACAAAGATTAGCCTTGCCCGTAACGCCAACGCAGTCAATGAGATTAAGCTTGTCCTTTTCCGGGTGAAGCCTTAACCCTCTGCCGACCATCTGAGCATATAAGCTGTCTGATTTTGTGGGTCTTGCAATGATAACCGTTTCGACAAGGGGAATATCCGTTCCCTCGGTGAACACCATACAATTCACAAGGCAAGGAATTTTGCGTTCCGAAAACTGCTTGATAATCTCCGCACGATTTTCCGTCTTGCCTGTAACAGCAACAGCATTAGGAATCTTAGACGCTATTTCTTCGGCGTGTCTGACCGATACGGCAAATATCAGCGTTGCACCCTTGGCGTATTTGCGGTAAGCCTCCGCAATAGCGTCCGAAGTGTCTGCCATAGCCTCGTCAAGCTCACCGGGTGCATAATCTCCGCCCCTTGTTGAAACATTTGTCAAATCATAGCCTATATCGACTCTGCGACAGAATATATCCGAAAGATAAGAATTTTTAATACCCCACTTAAGGTCACGCTTGAATATAATCTCGCTGAAAGAATCATTAAGTCTTGCACCGTCCGCACGGTTCGGCGTAGCTGTGAAGCCTATCAGGAGCCTTGGCTTGAAATAGCCAAATATTTTCTTATATGTATTTGCGGCGGCATGGTGAGCTTCATCGCAGATAATCATGTCAAAATCGTTCGGCATGAATCTTTCAAGCCGCCTTGCAAGGCTCTGGACGGAAGCGCTCACAACTTCTTCGCCGTTGCTGTGATATTTACCTTGCTCTATTCCGAAAGAACAGTTAAAATACTTCTTAGGCTGATTTACAAGCTCTTCACGGTGAGAAAGCAAAAGGGTCCTGCCTTTCCTCGGAATGTTTGCAAAGGTTACTGTCTTGCCTAAGCCTGTTGCCATTTGAACTAAATATCTTCCGCTTGCCTTTTGGCTGATTATGTCAATACATTCTTTTTGATAATCACGCAGCTGCATTATTTACCAACTCCTTTGTCAAGAATCTCCTTGACAACATCAAGTGTAAGATTCATATCGTCATAGCAGAAAGTTGCGTCCATTCCGCTGTTAGTCATCAGCTTAATAATCTTGCCTGCTAAGTCTGTTATTTTAATCAGCTTATAGGGAGGAATATACCTGCCTCCCGCTGATGTAATCTTGTCCATTTCATCTTTTATTGTCATTGTTATCCTCCTTTGATGTGGTACTTGTGGTACAGTGTGGGACGGTATGTACCACGCAAAAAAGCCAGTGCTCATGCGGTCTTGCGGTATGCTGTGGGACTGTGGGACAAAAAACACAAGTTTTCTATATAGAAAATAGATATACATATAGAACTGAAATATGGTAATTACTGGTAATTATGTATATATTTTTAGATTTATATAGGGTGTATTTCAGCTCCCACACGTCCCACAGTCCCACAATCCAGTATTCATGCGGTCTTGTGGGTGGTCTGGCTGTCCCACATCTGCCCAACAGCGTACCACACAATCAAAAATCAAGGTCTTCAATCTCGTCCTCATCATCTTCGGACGGCAAAAGCATTGAAACACATTCCGTTAGAGTTCCTCTTATACGTTTGCCTCTTGTCATATTTCTGCCCCTTGTTTCAATGAGATTATGCTCCTTGAGATAGCTCAGCAGAGCGGAGGAATTGTAGCCTGCTTCCTCCGCAGCCTTACGGAAAGCGGAAGCAATTACATACGCCCTCTTATCGTCAAGAATACCGTAAATATCTCCGCTTTCCTTATCGTTATAGCTGCAGTTTGCGTTTATGAAGCGGTTAGCGTTGATAGAAACCCAATCGCACATATATTTATAGCCGCGCTCACCGAGAGAAACCTCGGATTTTGAAGCAAGAAACTTTGAAATTTCAGAAACATCAAGGTAATTTCCGTCCTTGAAAATCCAATCTGTGGCGAATTTATCCGCAGTCACAATCAAAGCCGCCGCCATTGCCTGTTTTTCTGTAGTGTCATTCGAGCAAAGTTCCTTATAAACTATCGAAAAATAATCCCTGACACTCTGCGTTACCGCCTCGCCCTCATAGAGCCTTTTCACAAATTCTTTGCCAGCAAAGCCGTAGTTATTTTTAATAACAGCGGTTGTATGCTGACCGTCTTCAATTACCTTTTCGGTAGACTTGCACTCGATGTCGATAACTCTGTTATAAGCACCTGCACCTGCACAGGCTGAAATCAAAGGTGTTTCGCCTGTTGTAAGAATAGCATTGGACCAAGTGGGAGTTGCGTCTATGCCACCATACTTATTGCCTCGGCTTCTTCCGACGCCCTCCGAAAGCTGATATACATTAAAGCCATTTTTGGAATTATTAAGCTGTAATTCATCAATCATAAGTGGCAGCTGATTCAGGAAAGCCGCCAAACGCTCTTGTCCGACCTGCGTTGAATTAAAAGTCTGTATGTAGGTTCCGAGATTCGGGTCAGCCCAAACCGAAGCTGCCACCATAAGAGCTACCGTTTTACCTGTACCGCTTCCTCCACTCCAAAGGTGCGTAAAGAATACCTGTGCATTGCAAATCTTAATCAGCGGACTTGCAAAAGCCGCCGCAATGGTGATTTTAGCAACAGTATTATATCTGCGTACACTGCGAGCCTCATCAAGCCATTTATCGAAATTGCCAAAGGATTTTATAGAATTAAAAATAGTTTTATAGTTCAAATCGCCGTCAAAAACAAGGTTATCAACATAAGGAATAAAACCCTCATCATTGATATATCCCATTCGTGAAAAGCTGTTTTTAGCAGGAATAAGCTCATAATTGAAATTCTCGGTTTCGGAAAGATATTTCACAAGATACTTTGCATTTTCGCTTGTTACAGAAATACCATAGTCGGCTAAATCTATAATCTTCGAAGCGTTGGCGACAATCTTCTTTTCAACGATAATCTCACGCCACCTCTTGCCCTTAGAAAAGGCTATTTTCAGCTTTTCTAAGCCCGTATCAATGTTTATGAGCCGTTCAACAGGCATAATCGGGTGACAGCAAGCAACTATTGTTTCTTCCGCTGTGCTTCTGCGTATGCTGTTGTCATCAGCTTCCCATTCGCCTGTAAAAAGCTCCAGCGGCTGATTATCAAAGTTGCTGTAATTTGCCGTAGAGCTTCTTATACCCTTTATGTCAACCAAATAATCCTTATAAAGTGACTTGAAGTTTCTTATCTTGAAAACTTCATTCAAATATCGTGACATTTTTTCAAGCATTTTGCTTTCGGTGAATTTGCTGTCGTGAAATTGATATACCCATTCAAAAGCCGCTGTTGTCTCCATTACTTCCTCAAAGGATTCAAATTCAGGCATAACAATTAAATTTCCGTTTACTTCGTCTATCACATTTTCACCTCCAATGGTTCTCGCTGAACCAATAATCTAAATATTCAAGCCTTGCCTGAGCCTTTGCAGTCTCGATAAAATCCTTAGAATTTTTCACGACCTTACGCAATTTCTTAAACTCCTCACATTTAGACATATATTCTTGCCTGAATGTTTTAAGCTCCTGCTCCTCTCTTAGTTTTTTCAGAGCATATTCTCTCTCGTTTTTTTTGTCATATGCAGTATCTGTTTTCAAACCAAGAAAGAAATCGCTGCTCAGCTTAACTACTGCTTGCGGTGCGGAAATTCTGAATAAAAGAGATACAAATTTTATGACATCTCCTCCGGTTCCACACCCAAAGCAATAGAATGACTTATCATATATCTTCATACTTGCTGTCTTTTCAGAATGGAAAGGGCAGGATATAAAGCCCGAACGATTCAGCTCAAAGCCATATTGCCCGATAACGCTCGGCATTGATACTTGCTGTTTTACAAGCTCATATTTATTCAAACTCACACATCACCTTTCTTAAAAAATGCCTTACACTATACCCGCCCGTTTAAAGAAAATTTGACCTTTTGAGGTCAAATTTTATAATAAATTCATAAATTATTTACATTCAGAACGGTAAATAATCACTATAAGGAACATCTGGGCTACTATCGACAGTTGAATTATTTGAATAATCAACACTCGGCAAAACATCTTTAAGAACTGCTGTCAAGAACTCGCAGACAAGCTCAGAAGCCTCCTTCTTTACTCCATCTTTTGTAGTATATGTACTCTTAGAAATCCTGCCTATGCAAAAGACATAGTCACCTTTTTTCAGCGTTGAAGCCGCCTTGCCTATATCATTCCAGCAAGTACAGTTCACCCATATAGCTTGATTCTGACCGTCAATATTTCTCTCACCTACGCAAACACTGAACTTTGAAAGCACCGAGTTTTTCTCTCCGACACGCTTAGTTTCTGCGTCCTTGCCAATTATTCCGCAAATCATAATAGAACCGTCACCGCATTTAGTCTGCATTTATATTCCCTCCAAAATATCCGCTGTAATTGATTCAGCCTTTTTAACTCTCTGTGCGTTTGAAATATCACTTATTTCTTCTGTCGTCTGAAAACCCATCATAGCCGACGGACAATAAACTCTTGCAAAAAAAGCCGCCGCACGATATGCAAGCATAAGCTCAGGCATAGTCTGCCATTTTGAAGTTTCATTGCCGTTTCTGTCCTTCTTGGAATACCAACCCTCTTTTTTCGCCATAGCAATATCAACGAGAGGCCCTTTGATAAGCTCATCACTCTCAATATACTTTGCTTCAAGATAACAACCCCAATTATCCTGACCTCTTTCGCCAACATAGACGGTCCTTATATCCTTATATCTGCCATCGTTTTCTATTAAGGCTCTGCAAGCTTGTCCACTCCAAGACGGCTTTCCTCGGACTATGTAAAGATTCTGCATAACCGTCAAAGGCGAAAGTCCCATACGGTTTGCAATATCAATCGCAATCATACAGTTTGATATACTTCCCTTGTAATTTTCAGGAATGACGTCTGAATTTACAAGAGCATTTGCAAAACGCTGCGCCCGCTCAAAATCTGCAACATTACCAAAAACATTCAATGCATTTGCAGAAGATTCAAGCTGTACTTCCGGCTTACTAAGCTCTTTTACTTCCTCAGCCGTAGCCGTTATCATTTCATTATCACTCATCATAAACTTCCTTTCTCACCCATTGTGGCAAATCTAAACTATGCACCTCCGGAACTTCATCATATCCATACCAAATGCCAGATTTACAACATTTTTTATATTCGTTAAGGTCTGCCTCGGCTTCAATTTCGCCGAGCCTGAGAAATTCCTCACTCGCAAAATATACACATATAGCATAAGGCGGCTCTTTCTCAACTGCTACGAAAATGAAGTTATCTATATCCTTACCAAGAGCCTTCAATACCTTTAAATACCAATATGCCTGCACATGATACCTATATTTATACGCAGACTTTATGAAATCCTCAGGATTTGCAGACTGCGTTGTCTTCAAATCAATGCAATACCTGCCCTTGATATAATCAGGACGGCATTTCAGCACTGTTTCGCCGTCATCATAAAAATATGACTGCTCCGCCTGACCGTCTGTAAGAAGCTTAGAAGCTATCGGGTGTTTATGTATTGCCTCAGCCATAAGCTGGATTTTTTCCAAATGCTCTGATGTTATAACTTCCTTGCCAACAGACTTTTCAAGAAAATCAGCATAAATTGCTTTGCCCTCTTTGGTACGCCTATCACAAAGCGGTGCAGTAGTAAATTCAGAACTGAACTCATTGTTTTCAAGCACAAACTTATGCAATGCCGAACCGAAAAGCAAGGATTCTGTCTGCGTACTTGGCGAGCTCTTCGCTGCTATATAATGCAAAGGGGATTTATGTATTAAATCCAAATCAGACTTAGAAACACCCTCTGTATTGTGATATTCCTTATTTGTCATTGTTGCCCTCCTTAGCTTTCTCTGTGTCCTCAATAAATCTGATAAATCCACATATCTCGTGATAATCAATCTCTTCAATTACGCCATCTTTTAAAATCAGGTAATTCATAGCCATAGCCTTTATATCATCAAGTGAATAGTAAGTTTTCATCTTTATACCTCCGTCATCAGACTGTAATAGTCCTCATTATCAATAAGTCCACGCTCTTTCAGATACCTTAAAGCAACACTATATGTACAGAACGAAAGATTCTTGAGATTAGACACAAGTCTGTGCCTTTCGTGACTCGCATAATAAATTCTTCTGATAACAGATTTCTGATAAGCGTTCAACTCTTTAGTTGTAACTGCGCACTTGACTTTCTCTGCATTATGCGTTACACTTTTAATAGTAAATGTTTTTCTTTTGTCGTCCCTGGAGTTGCCGCTCTGGAGGCGATTTTTCTTTTGTAACTTATTCATTGATTTTGTCCTCCAAAGATATGTAAAAAATAGGATTTTTGCTTTTTGTCCAATCATATTCGTTGAACTTATAGAAGCCCTTAAAATCGGCGAGTTTATCAGCATTGATACCCGATACTGATGTTGCAATGGAACCGCCCTTTTTAGATACTGCATAAGCTGTGCCGTTTTCATCAATTTCTGAAAAGATGAAGAATAGATTATTTCCTACTCTACTTAAGGTTACGCAGTTAAAGTTCTTAATCCATTTGTAGCGATAGTTAAATCTTACTATCATACTTTTCTTTTTTGTCGCTGGAGATACGCTTATAAATACATCGTAATCAGCAACATTTGTTGTAAACGCATTTCTTTTTGTTCGTCTCAATGTGTTTGTTAATATTTCATCCATAGAGATATTTGCCTTATTCATTGATTAGTCCTCCAAAATTTGTACTCTTGCAAGCTCACAAGCTAACTTGTATGCTTTAGCGTGTTTGTTTTCGCCGTGGGTTTCATTGACAGCTTCCAAAAAATCGTCAATCGTGCCGGTAAAGCGCCCGCATTTTACGCCAATTTTATTATCTTTTGTTTTAAAAAATGTTGTAGTATCATTACGGCTACCTATATTAGCAACACATAAAATATCGTTGATTTTACTTATTAAAGCGTCGCCATGAACCCATGCGTTGCCACAAACCCATGCGTCGCCATAAACTTTTGCGTTGCCATAGACCCAAGCGTTGCCACAAACCCATGCGTCGCCATAAACTTTTGCGTTGCCATAGACACAAGCGTTACCATAGACACGGGCATTGCCAAAAACCCAAGCACTGTCACTAACACGAGCAGTGCCATAGACACGAGCATCGTCATAGATACAAGCATCATCAAAGACACGAGCATTGCCACAGACACGAGCGCTATCATACACCCAACAAGTACCCTCTTGAGAGAGGTTCTCTTCTTTTTCGATGTATCCGCCAATGTCTCCAGCTTCTACATTTCCAAAATCTTTTAAAGCCTTTATTCTGTAATGTGTATGACCTTCTATTTCGATTTTGTCATCTTGCAGCATTTCGTATTTATTCATTTTTAATCCTCCTCAAATTTGTAATTGTGCGGTTTAAATCTTTCCATATGTAAGCGATAATCTCGCTTTTGATATATCTTATTTACAAGTATCTCAAAGTCGTAGCGATTTTTGCAAATCTTATCAGCCTTAGCTGCCAGCTTATTCATCTTCTTTTCGAGCTTTGCTGTCTTTCTTTTGGCAGATTTAGCTTTTCTTTTGGCACTGACATTTTTACAGAAGTATTTAAACTTGCTCATTTTTATCACTTCCTCAATATATAGTCCTAATTTCACCATATTTTTTGTTAAGTGTTTTCTGTTGTTGTGCTTCGCCACTGTAAAATTTTAGTATGCTTTCAATACTGACAACAACCTTGTTACCTATCTTCACACTTGGGATAAATCCTTGTTTTATACCTGCACGGATACCGTGCATAGATATTTCGGTTTCTGGGTCTTGCTTTTTAATCTCGGCATAAGCAGAGTTGATAGTTCTAAATTTTTGAAATTCCATATTTTTTCCCTCACTTCTTTAGTTTTTCAAGTATTTCTCTGATTTTTGCCTTACCACGCTCATTATAGCGAAAACTTGGAACTTCTTTAGAACTATAACGGCTTTTATCCATTACAGTTATGCCGTATTCGTCTGTTTTAAGTCCGTGAGCATTAGCAATTTTTCCAACTTTAGCCGCCGTAATACCGAGAGCATTTCCAACTTCTGTTGCGGAGTATGTCTTTTCGACCTCTGGAAGATACTCGCCCAGGTTAGCATTTATAATACTTTCTGTTGCCTTTATACCAAGTGTTTCAACAGCTACTGGCGATAGTTTTTGAAGTTCAGGCTTACCCATAAGAAGTTTAAGCATACGGTATTGAGCATTAAGTAACATAGCCCTTGAGCGTTCCTGCTGAATCTGAATTTTTAATGTGTCATCAGCTTTCTTTTGCTCAACTCCGAAATAGCTATTTACAAGCTGTCGTTGTACATCCCAAGCAAGGTCATCTGTAAAAGATTTAACAAGCATTAGGTATCCGCTCTCGGTGAGGAGGGTGACATCATTTTGTTGGCGTTTATCCATAGTTCCGAACGCTGTCCGAAAAACGGACGGCGATATTTTGAAGTAATCAACACCCTCAATAAAGTGTGTCTTATTGTCATTAAATCTCTTTCTTGCTGTTCCATTAGGTCTGCCGTGGCATTGGTCGATTTCTTTAAGAGTAACCACTCTCTTACCTCGATACTCCTTGACGGAAATATCAGTGTTGTTGATTGTTATTGTTTTCAATTCGTTCATTTATCATTGTCCTTTCTCACGCTGTTAAATCTGCCAAATCACAGTCAAGAACTTTTGCAAGCTCACAGCCAAGCGGAACAGTTAATGTTTTTGTGCCACGCTCAATTTGGTTAATCATCGACTGTGTAACATTTACGGCATCGGCGAGTTCTTTTTGCGTGTAGTTTTTGCTTTCACGCAGACGCTTGATGTTTTCTCCTATGCTCATTTTTTCCACCTCCTTATAATCAGGAAAATTATCGCAATATCGCATATAATAATTGCAATATCAAGAATGGTATTAACAACTTCCATACTTCTGACCTCCTGTTCTAAGATATATGTTGACAACAACTAAGGCTTTTTGATATAATCCTACTAAGGGGAGTTCCTGCTCCCCTTTTCGGATTTTACCTTATCTAAACCATTCTTTGAGTAAATCAACGATTGATTTTATAAGGTTTAGGATTGCGGTTATGAGAAGGACTTTTTGCAAAGTGTTTGGCTTCTCATTTCCGCTTTTTTTATACCTTTTGCCCTTAGCCATTGTTTCAACCTCCTTGTATTTTTTAGTTATTCGTGTTATGATTTACTTAACGATTAACTGTAGTTATATTATATCTCACGAGCGTGAGATAGTCAATAGATTTTTCTTATGTTTGTAAGTTTCTGCGTTTTTAACAAAATTACAATCTTACAGTTGTAAGATTTATACAAGGAGGTAATTTATATGTTGTTTTGGGAAAGATTTTACAATTTATGTATCAAATGCGGTAAAAAACCAAACCCTGTTGGAAAAGAAATTGGAGTATCATCAGGAGCAATTACTAAATGGAAAAATGGAACTATTCCGCCAGCTGAAGTACTAATTAAAATCTCCGAATACTTCAACTGTTCAGTTGACTACCTCCTCGGCAGAGCCGAAAAACAACAAGAAGAACAACAAATCACCCCCACCGAAAACGATGAGGGTGATAGAAACAAACAGCGTTTATTACGCAACTATGATGATATGAATGAATCTGCACAAGAACATATAGCAAATTATTCGGATTTTATGGTTAGCAATGAAACTAATCTAAAAAGTGATATTCAAAATAATAAAATGAAAGCATAAAAAAACGCTCAGAGCGTATGCAAGTACTCGAAGCAAGGAACAAGTATTATCTTCATCCGCTTGAACGACAGGTGAAGCAACAATTTGAGCAGTTTATAGAAGATTACAGTTTTAAAATAAATGATACCGAATAAAGCAAATATATAAAAGGACGGTGGCAGTAATGGCAACCATAGCTAAAAGAGGAAACAGTTATAAAATTACGGTATCACTAGGATATGATTTAAACGGAAAACAGATTCGTAAAACTATGACTTGGAAGCCTGAAAGCGGAATGACTGCAAGGCAGATTGAAAAAGAAATCAACAGACAAGCAACACTCTTTGAGGAAAAATGCCGTAAAGGTCAAATACTGGATGATAGAATTAAATTTTCTGACTTTGTAGAAATATGGCAAAAAGATTATGCTGATAAACAGCTCCGCGATAAAACTAATCAAAGAAATAAGCAAGCACTCGAAAGAATACTTGTCGCTCTCGGTCATTTACAAATAGGTAAAATACAACCACATCATTTAAATGAATTTTATAATAACCTTGCTGAGAGTGGTATCAGACGAGATACAAAATATAAATGCATTATTGACCTAAAAGAAATTATCAAAGCCAAAGGCTATACAGTAGCTTACATTTCCCAACTTTCAAATGTTGCACTAAGTACATTCAGTAGTATTTTTAAGGGTAAAAATACTACAAAGAAATGTGCTGAACAAATATGTTCAACTCTTGAATACGATTTGAGAGAACTTTTTGAGCCTGTTGACTTTGAAAAACCGCTCTCTAACAATACAATATTGTGTTACCACAGAATTATATCTTCTATTCTTGGTGAAGCTGTAAAGCAAGGCATATTGCTTTCAAACCCCTGTTCAAGAGTGAGAACACCAAAAATCAAGCACAAAGAAGCCGAATATCTTGAAGAAAATGATGTTATAAGGCTCTTGCAAAGCCTCGAGAAAGAACCTTTACAGTATCGTGCTTTAATTACCTTGCTATTGTATAGCGGTATGCGTAGAGGTGAAGCTCTTGGGCTTACTTGGAAAGATATAAATTTTAAAGATAACCTTATAGATATAAATAAAAGTTCACTCTATGTGTCGGGAAAAGGTATATTTGATGATGAAACAAAGAATGAAAGTTCAAAGCGTGTTATTAAAGTTCCTCAATCGGTTATAGATAGCTTAAAACAATTACAGATAGAGCAGTTTCACAAAAGGCAAATGCTGACAGACGAAGACTGGCAAGACTGTGACAAAGTGTTCAAAGCGTCCAATGGTTCTCCACTTCACCCTGATACACTTTCAAGTTGGTTCAAGCGTTTTCTAAAACGACATAATTTGCCAAATTGTCATATACATACATTAAGACATACCAACGCAAGCCTACTTATAGCACAAGGTATTAATGTTCGCACAGTATCAAATCGACTTGGACACGCACAAACAAGCACCACAGAAAACATTTACAGTCACGCTATAAAAACGGCTGACGAGAAAGCAGCAGAAACCCTTGAAGAAATTCTCACACAGAAAAAAGCATAGTAAAAAAAGCCTACAATATCAAATTGTAGGCTTAATTTTTGGTGTTTATTTGGTGCTTATTTGGTGTTTATTTGGTGTTTATTTTTATGAAATGACATAAAAATCTATCACAGCCTATAATCTAAAAATAGCTTATTTATGCGGTTTTTCAGCATTTTACAGAGAGCAACAAAAAGCTATGTTTTACTATTTTTATACATTCGTAATGAGCAGGTCACAGGTTCAAGTCCTGCCACAAGCTCCAGATTTTCCCCTTGAACACTGCGTTCGAGGGGATTTTTATTTTATTTAGAATTAATGAAATAGAACATTTTGTCCTTTATTTAGTCAAAAATTCATTTTCAATTCTATGAAATACTGATAATTATCAAACAAATAAAAGAGCTATATCCGCACTAAAATGATATAACTCCCTTGTGCATATAAAAAGTATATCAAAAAGTACGAATACAACCCTTGGTGGTTTTATTCCGTTTTAATTTTATGTTTGCTTAAATTCACTCAAATTAATAGCCTATTCCCTGTTAATAAAAGATTTCATTCGTTCCGTAGATTATCGAATTTTTAACGATAACCTTATAGCCTGTCTTAATCGAGTCAATTTCTTCGCTTAACTTCGTTTTTGTATAAATCAGCTTTCCCTAATTTAAGTATGAATCATAATCTTTGTATATGTAATTAAGGTCAACATCTCCTAAAATGCCGGAAATTCTGCCATTGTCGGAATATTGCCAGATTGTGCAATTAATAGTTGGCAATGATGTTCCAAAGTGAGATAGCCATAAATCATACTTTCCTGTCAGTATGTCTTTGTGTAGGTAATCACTAAGCCAAATTGTATTGCAATAGAGCATAGGCGTGTAGCCAGCGGATTTTATCTTTTCGCAAAAAGCTATGACGATATTTGTAAGAGCATCCTTGCTGAGATGAGTTTGGGAGCTATCCTCAATGTCGAAAGCGACAGGCAAATCGAGCTTGTGTCCTTTGATGATTTTAAGGCAGAAATCCGCCTCGAATTTTGCCTCAGCGACAGATTGAGCGTAGCTATAATGATAAACGCCACACTTAATTCCTGCACCGAGAGCATTTTTTATATTTTTCTGAAATTTATTATCCGCTTGATTTGGATTTTCAACTCCAAAACCTGAACGGAGCATAGCATATCTTATTTCCGAATTATAGACTTTTTTCCAGTTTATGTTGCCGTTCCAAGTACTGACATCAATAAGCTTCTCTCTCATTGCAAATACCCCATTTTCTTATAATATTCCTGCTCTGCGATTACTTCTTCTACTTTTACGCTGTCTACTTCGTCATCAGTAATACAGAGCTTTTTCTTGAGTTTCTTTCTGTCTGTTTCAGGATTATAGGCAAGCGCCTTAATCAACTGCCTTTTCGTTGCGTCCGTCATCAGTATTCACCTCGATTGTTATAATATTTTTTTCCAGACGGCAAGAATTGCAAAAAATACGGTTCTTGCAATTCGGCTTTAAGCTCTGTACGACCGTCACTTGAATTAACATAAGCCTTGCGATTTGGCAAACCGAAAACAGTTTCTGTACCGTTATCCTCGATAAGTACACGCTGAGTTTTAACGGATACGCTTTTTGCTATAAAATTATCTATTGTAATAACATTCTTAATTTCCATAATAAAATCTCCAAATTAAACTAAATATGTGCCTTTGATTATGATTGATTTACCGGCAAGAGCATTTTGCGATGAAATCTTTATGCAGGTTCCTGTACTGCTATTGCTTACTTTTCAATCTCCATAAAACTATGTAACCTACATTTTCGCTCAATTTGTCTGCAAATTTTTAAAAAGATACTCAAGCCTCATTGCAGGAAAAAGGCTATCTCTGATTTTTACCGCTTCTACTATTGAAAATTCTGTTTCACCAGCAATTTTACTTCGTGCCGTACACTCCGTAAAACCGCCAACATTCGCAAGGTCTATCGGATTATATCCATATCTTGCCATTTCTGCACTAAGATTATTTAGCATTTTTATCCCCTTTCGACAAAATAATTATTGCAAGTTTCCATATCTTGCAATCTATTTTTGATTATATCTCCTTTTTTGGAGATTGTCAAGCAAATTCAAAAAATATATTTCCATATTTGGAAATATCGTTATTGCATTTATCTAAAATATGTTATATAATATAAGCAAATAATAAAGGGGTGACTTCTATGTGGTTAGAAAACTTGAAAAAAATGAAAGAAAACAGCGGTAAATCTACCGCAGAAATTTCTGCCGCTACCGGCATACCAAAAAGCACACTCGATAAAACTTTTACAGGCATCATAAAAGAACCACCAATGTCAACCATGTTTACGCTTGTACATTATTTTGGATATACTGTAGATGACCTGACGGGCGATAAAGAAATGCTCTCCGGCGAAGAAAAACGCCTATTAGAAATATATCGCAAGCTTGATACTTCAGGAAAAGAATTTATCACTGGAGTAATCGAACACGAATACACACGCTCTACATCTCAAAATTCAAATATCGTTCCTATAAGCATAGCCTCGAGAAGCTTCAACGATAAATACAAACCTGAAATATCTGAAGATAACATAAACGACTACATAAATGCGCCAGAAAATGATATGGATATGTAATATAAATAAAAACTGCTTCAAAGAATATACTATTTCTTGAGGTGGTATAAATGGCATCATATAGCTTATATGGCAAATATAAAAATGTCAGAGATAGTTCATGGCAGTCGCTTATAGATTTTAATGTTATGAAATTACCAGTATCAGTAAATGAAATAACCAGACAATTAGGCATTAAGGTTATTAGAAATAGTCAGATTCATAAGCTTAGGAATAATCAGCGTGGCTTCACAGCCTATGACGGAAATAACTGGTACATAGTCTTTGATGATACCGAACCCATTCAGGAATGCCGTTTCACAGTAGCGCACGAGCTTGGTCACATTCTGCTTGGTCATATGTTAGTGAATGATATTAAATACAGAACATTTGAAAAGCGTGATAAAGAAGAACAAGAGGCAGATATGTTTGCAACACGCTTGCTCGCCCCAGCCTGCGTTTTGCACGAATTACACGCAACAACCGCCGAACAAATAGCCGAGATATGCAATATATCAATCTCCGCCGCAACCACTCGTGCCAAACGAATGAAAGTCTTAGAAAAAAGGAACAAATATTACCTTAATCCACTCGAATTACAAGTAGAACAAAAGTTTGACATCTTTATAAAAGAGTATCTCTCCAATAAATAATTTTATGTAAATTCAATAGAAATTAAAAGTTTCACTTAAGCTCTTTCAAAGTTATTACGAACTAATAATTATCATACAACTCATGTTAATTTGAAAATTTATAAAAACTCTGATTCATAATAAAAAGAAAGTGAGATAGGCAATATAAAATCAAAAGACATCAGATATGCAATCGAGGATTTCACATTATATTTATAAGAATAATCCCTACTTCACTTGAAATAAATATATCTGAGTTACTATAAGAATAAAAAATTGCTCCCACCGATTTTACTTCTTAGAGTAATTTTTCCAACAATCAAAGGATAGTTAAAGCAATAGCAAGTATTGAAAAACGAGGAAAATTCTATAATTTTGTAGTTTCACTCGGCTGTGATATGAATGGCAAATAAATAAAAGAAACTACAATTTGAAAACCAGACCACGCTATAACCACAAAACAAATAGAAAAAATTTAATCGACAAACAATTCTTTTTGATGAAAAATATAGTAAAGGTCAGATACTCGATAATAAGAAATATTCGCCAAAACCTGTTCTATAAAGAAAACAAGATTTTTAATATATTATTCCAAAATAAAAGCTCCAACCGTATATTTACAGTTGGAGCTTTATTTAATTGCCTATATTATTTTGTTTTAGAATTTTTTGCTTTCTTTGTAATAAAAATTACAGCAGTTGCAGAAGCAGCCATAAGTGCAGCTATAATAGCAATATTTGAATTATCTCCGGTACTTACTGTATTATTCTTGCCTGGATTTGATTCATTACTACTATTTGAGCTTGTTGTATTTGATGATTCAACAAAAGGTATTTCGCTGCTTTCCTCTGAGGATTCAGGTTTACTCTCTTGTGAAGACTCATGTGAGCTTTCCTGTGCAGGTTCAGATGGTTCTGAGCTGCTTTCTTGTGAAGACTCTTGTGAGCTTTCCTGTGAAGGTTCAGATGGCTCTGAGCTGCTTTCTTGTGAAGACTCTTGTGAGCTTTCCTGTGAAGGTTCAGATGGCTCTGAGCTGCTTTCTTGTGAAGACTCCTGTGAGCTTTCCTGTGAAGGTTCAGATGGCTCTGAGCTGCTTTCTTGTGAGGATTCCTGCGAGCTTTCTTGTGAAGATTCAGATGGTTCCGGAGGAGTTACTGTATTAGCTCTTCTCCAAAGCTGTGTGCCATAGAACGGATTAGCTGTACCAATTACAAGATAATCTGTTGTCTTTGCAAAAATTCTCAAGCCGTGATTATAACGGTCACCAAAACCATTTGTAGTAACAGCGTTTACATCTACCGTACCATCATCATTTTGTGTAATCTCATAAAGGTCAAAACCTGCCTCTGAAGTTGCAAGATATTGTAGAGATTCAGCAAAAGCTTCAAGATTGTCAAGTGTTGCATAGCTGAGAATCATTTCATAAAGCTTTTTAAGGTTATCACTCAAGTTATTATACATATTTTTGTAATACTCAAGCAATTCCTTATATTCTTTGATAAAATCTTCAATATTTGTAGAATCAATCAAATCTTTGATATTATCAAGAGCTTCGTTAAGCTCCATAAGCTTATCTATGATTTTCTGTGGAAGCATACCCTTAATAATCGAACCATCAAGTAACCCTTTAACTAATTCTTTAATCTGCTCGTCTGTCAATTCGATAGATTCAGCAGAACCAACATTATCAAATGCAAACATTGCTGCGAAAGAATTTCCTGCACGAAGGTTAGCTTTCTTAATGGCAACATCAACCATCTTTTCAGCAGTCTTTTCATTCATAACAGAATTGTTAGAACTTTGTAGTAAATACGCAGACTTTTGTTTATCTCCCATAAGAAGTTCTATTAAAACACGAATATAATTAATCTGGGATTTCCATTCTTCTTCGCTCATATTGAGAATATCGCCATTTGTAAACTGTGCGATAGGCTCAAGAAGCGTTGTAGTATCCATTGTACTTACATAAAGCTTATTCTCATAAACAGTTGTCTGCCATGTATACTGGCTCATATGTGTGTTATAGCCAGAACCAAGACCTGAAATGCCGCCTTTTGGGAAGCGTTTTGTTGGGTCGCCAACTACCATTTCTACATTTTCGTCCTTATCCATACGATAAAGATTTATAGATTGTTCAAGGTTAGTTGCCTGTGTTCTGAAGTCTTTTCTCAAAGCAAATCCTTGTAAAGCACTTGAAACATCGTTATAGTCGCCGATATAGAGATAATCTCCATATACTTCAAGAGTACAAGCACCGCAGCTTACACGCTCTTCGTCAAGACCAAAAGGATATTTTGCACCGTCTTTTTCGTCGCCTGCAAGAACTGTCCATGTCCAAGAATCCTTGTCGGTAACTTCGCCGTTGCATTCGCCTCTTATAATAGCAAATGTTTTGAGCGTACCTGTTTCAGGGTTTTTGCTTTCAGCTGTACCTGTGCAAACAACAACATAAAGCTTATTATTGAACTCAATAACCTGATAGATACCGCCACCACCGTTTACATCAGAACGGTGATATGCCGGATAGTTGAACAAATCATCCATTGTTGCGATAACCTTAAATGAATCCTGTCCCTTGGTTGGGTCGTTAGATGCACAAAGGAAAACACCTTCTGTATCAAGGCAACCTGCAATTAGGCTATCCTTATACTGTGCAATAGCACGAGTAGATGTGAAAACATTATCATTAACAAGTTTATGATAACCTTCCATATCTACACAATTATAAATGCAAGTAAGCTTATCATTATTTTCTGGGTCAATCTCATAGATACAAGGAAGACCATTCTGAACAGCTATAGCTGTTGCAATTTCTTGAGGTGTCATAATCTTTGTATCAACAACCATACCAACGAAATAAAGCTTACCATTCATTTCTATAGCACTTCTAAATGTTGGAATAAGACCATTAACATCTCTTGACATAAGAAGCTTTGTTTCGCCTGTCTTAACATTAAATTTAAGAAGAACGCCACCTGCATACTTACCGTCAGGCTCTCCTAAATAGAGATTGCCATTATACATAACATTCATCATAGCCTTAGCTATCTCAGGGTCTAAACCACCAAGCATACCCTTAGAAAGTATAGCTGATACGCCAAGACCACCATACATAGTGTTGATATAAACCCAATCTCCGTATGTAGCAGAAGCGTAGCTATAAGATTGACCTCTGTCACCTTCGCCCGAGGATTGTCCATCAACATACTCTGTTACACTACCATTGCCAATGTAATCAACGATACCATCAGCGCTCTCAACGGGAGAGTCTGGATGAGAAATTTTCTCAAATGTGTAATTGCCGTTAGTATAAGTATACTTTGGGTTAATTTCGCTTGCCGCAAACGCCGGAGATACGGTTTGCACAAGCATCGCTGCACAAACAGCTGTGCTTAATGCAGCTGCGAGAATCCTTTTAGAACCTCGTTTTAACATTTTATCAATCCTTTCTTAATGATATTTTCAATACTATTAGCACAACATAGCAAGAATATCATTTGATATGTGTATTATATCATTAGTACACTTTATTGTCAATATATTTCTAAAATTGTAAAATTTATACAAACTATTTTATATATAAAAAATTTTAAGTAATTAAGTTATATATTAAATAATTTTATATAACATAATTATTTATAACTAACCCCATTTGATTTTTTTATTTTATTTATCAAAATAAAAAATTCCCAGCAAATTTTTAAAAAAATTCATGCTGAGAATCTTTATTAATTATTTATTGAAATTTAGCCGTTTTGGAATTAAGCTCATCTACATCAGGCATTTCAACACTTTCAGAAGTTACATTATAATCTTCTTTAAGCTTTAATATTCGCCTCACAGATTCGTTTATTCTTTCCTCTGTAATATCGCCATTTTTAACAGCTTCTTTTATAGCCGTAAATGCTTGTTTTACATTATCTTCTCCAAAACATATTGAAAGAATATCGCAACCGGCATTTATCGATAAAACCGCTGCGTCACCAAAAGAATAACTTTCGCTTATTGCCCCCATAGTAAGGTCATCAGTTATTACAACTCCTTCAAAACCCATTTCGTCACGAAGTAAATCTGTAATAATATTCTTTGACATACTTGCAGGATATTTTTCATCTAATTCCGTACACAAAATATGTGCCGCCATTATCATAGGAACACCATTTTCTATAGCACTCTTAAATGGCAAAAGCTCGCTTTGCCAAAGTTCTTCTTTTGTTTTTGTAACAAGTGGAAGCCCATAGTGCGAATCTGTTTCAGTATCACCGTGTCCGGGAAAATGCTTTGCAACCGGAATTGCTCCCGATGCTTTTAAGCCAAGCATATCTGCAATACCATATTTACATACATCATCAGAAGTTTTTCCATATGCTCTGTTTCCGATAACCGTATTATCAGGATTGCTCCATATATCAAGTACAGGCGAAAAACCTGTATGAAGTCCAAAGGAAGTAATCTGTGTTCCTATCTGATAACCTGCATTATAGCAATATTCAGTATCTTCCGAGCCTGCAATAGTTAATGCTGCCGGCATACTCAAAACATCATCTGGTAATCTTGTAACAAGACCGCCCTCCTCGTCCATACCTATGATATACGGTATATCTCCTGCGGTTGATTTTATAGAATTAGTAAAATTAACAAGCTGTTCTGCACTTGTAATATTCTTGCCAAAAAGAATGACTGTTCCAAACTTATATTCCTCTGCAAATTCTTTGAAATCATCATCAACTTCTGTTCCATCTATTCCAACCATTAACATTTGTCCTATCTTTTCATCAAGGCTCATTTTAGAAATTTTCTCAGAAATTTCATCAGTTTCTTTATTTGAGCTTTCAACTAAAGAACTTTCCTGTCTTGAAGCAAGACTTTCTTCAGCTTTTGAGCTTTGAGAACTTTCAATAGAAACATTATCTAAAGAACTTTCTTTTGAAGATTCGACACTTTGAGTGTCATTCCCAGAACAAGCAGAAAATGCACTCAATAAAATCATTACAGCCAATAAGGCTGATATTGTTTTTAATTTTTTCATTTTAAATTTCTCCTAATTTTTAATAATTTAAAGTTTATTAACTCGGTTAAAGAAATTACCGACCCTTAAAAAGGTTCGAGCAAAACTTTTAATTGTTTTAGATAAGTTCATCAGCTAATCGGTAGTTCATTGGGAATTTCATTATCCGCGATAAAAAACTTCCCATACCCACTACGAGCGAGACTTGTCGAGCGATTTCGCGTCTTGGGTGCGGCGGCTCGCCGCCCATAAGCAATATTTTTTGAAATATGCATATACTGTATTTAAAGGAGTGATTTTATGTGTGGTATCGCAGGTTGGTTCGATAAAACTAATACATTAAACGAGCATAAACATATTATCGACAATATGAGTTTAAGTCTTAAAAATCGTGGTCCTGATGAAGACGGAATCTTTATGAGAAAAAATCTTTGTCTTATTCATAGAAGACTTAGCATTATAGATATAGAAAGCGGCAAACAACCTATGACAAAAGCCTATAAAGGCAGAATTTGTACTATCGTATATAATGGCGAAATTTACAACTCGCCCGAAATTATGAGTGAACTTCGCTCAAAGGGTTTCAGCTTTTTCGGTCATAGCGATACCGAAGTTGTACTCACTGCATATCTTTGTTGGGGAACTAAATGTGTAGAAAAACTTAATGGCATCTTTGCTTTTGCCGTCTGGGACGATGATGAACAAAGGCTTTTTCTCGCTCGTGACAGAATCGGTGTAAAACCACTTTTCTATTATAAATACGAAAACGGTTTTCTCTTTGCCTCTGAAATAAAGACCTTGCTCAAAAATCCTATTGTTGAACCAAAAATTGACGAACAGGGCTTATATGAAGTTTTTCTGCTTGGTCCTGCAAGAACATCAGGCTTTGGCGTTATAAAAGGCATAAAGGAACTTTTGCCCGGTGAATGTGCAACCTATAACGGAAAGGAAATTCGTAAACAGAAATATTTCACGCTAAGAGCCTATGAACATAGAGATAACGAAAAGCAAACCATTGAGCATATTCGTGAACTCATTACAGATTCTATTGAACGACAGTTAGTATCCGATGTTCCGCTCTGCACATTTCTTTCCGGTGGACTTGATTCAAGCATAATTTCCTATGTTGCATCAAACTATTATCGAAAAAACAGGCTTGGCACACTCACAACTTATTCTGTCGACTACAAAGATAATGAAAAATACTTCCAGAAAAGTCTTTTTCAGCCGACGCCTGACAGCGACTTTATAGACCTAATTTCTACTGCAATAGGTTCCGAACACAGAAATATTCTCATTGATAATTCTGAGCTTTTTGATGCGCTTTATGCTTCAACTCTTGCAAGAGATTTGCCGGGTATGACAGATGTTGATTCCTCACTGCTTCTTTTCTGCAAAGCAGTTAAAAAGGATTTCAAGGTCGCACTTTCTGGTGAATGTGCAGACGAGATTTTCGGTGGCTATCCTTGGTATCATAACAAAGATATATTATTTGAAGATACCTTCCCTTGGTCACGCTCACTCGATATAAGACATTCAATTCTCAAAAACGGCTTGCTTAAAAATGGGGACGAATATGTTCGTGAAAGATATCTTACCACTTGTCAAAGCGCTGAAAAGCTTGATGGTGAAAGCAATCTTGATCGCCGTATGCGTGAGATGTTCAAGCTAAATCTTGATTGGTTTATGCAAACACTTCTCGACCGTAAAGACCGAATGTCGATGTATTCAGGATTAGAAGTAAGAGTACCATTCTGTGATTATCGAATTGTTGAGTATGCTTATAATATGCCTTGGGAGTTAAAGAGCCTTAATGGCAGAGAGAAAGGCATTGTGCGAAAAGCTTTTGAGGGTTTATTGCCTGATGAAATAGTCTGGCGAAAGAAAAGCCCTTATCCAAAGACTCATAATCCACTTTACTTTAAACTTGCCGTTTCCGCTGTAAGAAAGGTTCTGAATGACAAAAGCTCTCCACTTTACGACATTATAGATAAAAATGCCGTAGAAAATATTATCGAAAATCCTGAAAGTATTACCTCTCCTTGGTATGGTCAACTTATGAAAGCACCACAAATTTTAAGCTATATCATTCAGACGGACTTTTGGCTGAGAACTTATAATATCCAGATAGAAATATAAAAATTTTCAGGCTGTTTTTAGTTGCAGCGATTTCATTCGTTTTTTATAGAGTATTAAACCTATTCCGCCTGAGATAAATTCCGAAACAGGAAAGGCTATCCATGTGTAATTCAAGCCGATAAGCGAAAATAACCAGAATGTTGGAATCAAGCATAATATCTGTCTTGTTATTGATAGCAGCATACTTGTTTTGCCATCTCCTATCGCCTGAAAAAATATCGGCATCATAAGCGAAAAAACTGCAAAAATAAAGCTTGTTCCTATAATAGGAAATGCTATTGAACCTATCGAATGAACTTCTTGACTATCTGAAAACAAATTTATCATTTCTCTTGGGAAAAATAAAAATGCTACCATTCCAACAATCATAAAAATCGCCGATATTACGAAGGAATCAGTCATAATTCGCTTACAGCGTAAATATTCCTTTCTTGCAAAATTAAAGCTTATAACCGGAACTATACAAGTTTGCAAACCAAAAAGCGGTATAAAGAAAAAGCTCTGCATCTTATAATATAAGCCTAAAACTGTAACTGCTGAATCAGAAAATCCTGCAAGAATTATATTCAAAGCGAGTATATAAACTGTATATAAAAGCTGCATAATAATTGATGAATAACCATAATAGAATATTCTCTTTATGTAGTGTTTCATTTCTCTTAGTTTTGGCGGTTTATAATAGCCTTTAACTCCTGTAATAATTGCAGCGAGTATCTGACCGCATACAGTTGCATATGCCGCTCCGGCAACACCCATTTCGGGTATAGGGCCAAGTCCGAAAATCAAAATCGGGTCTAAAACTATATTTGTCAAAGCACCTGCAATCTGTGCTATCATTGGTAAACGCATATTACCCTGTGATTGATGAACCTTTGTCCAGTTTCCTTCTAAAAATGCACCTATGCTCCCTATGCAAACTATATTTCCATAAGTCACCGCATCTGTTATCGCCTGATCTGATGTAGCCGAGGTCATAACATATGGCCGCATAATTGAAACCGAAATAATCGCAAAAATTGCCCATATCGTAAACTCAATAACCGTGCCTGTTCCTGCGGCATTATAGGCGTCCTTTGATTTATCCTGAGCAAATTTTCTTGCCATATAGGTATTAACACCAACACCGGTTCCAACGGCTAAAGCTATTATAATAAGCTGCATTGGATATATAACCGTCAAGGCTGTGAGTGCATCTTCGGAATATTTTCCCACAAAAAAGCTATCAACAATATTGTATAGCGCCTGTATAAGCTGTGCAAGCATTACGGGCGGAGCTAATTTAAGAAGTATTTTTCCGATTTTTTCGGTACCAAAAAAAGCACTTTCAGAAAGCTCCTTTTTCATATTTATACCTCCTCATTCAAAGACAAACCCAGTGCATTATCAAATTCTAAAACTAATTTTGTCATAGTAGATATTTTATTTTCACTAATAGATTCAACCGTCTTTTCCTCTAATTTATTTAGCGAATTTAAAAGTGGCTCTGCATAAAGCTTTCCCTTTTCTGTCAAAACAAAAGCTTTTTCTCTGCCTCTACTATAATCTGAACTAAGTTCAAGAAGCTCGTTAGAACGCATTAATGAAATGGTATGATTTATAGTCTGTCTTGGAATCATATAACTATCACAAATCTGCTTTTGTGTACAAAAACCAAATTCACGCAAGGTATAAAGCACAAGCATTTCGTTATAGCTGATATTATGTTTTTTCGACCATTCAGAATATGCCCCTCTGCATTTTATCATTGCTCGGTTAAGCTCATTAAACAGTTTTAAAGTTTGACTATCCATATACTACTCTCTTTCAAGTGAAAAGCTATAATCCCATATGGGATTATAGCTTTATTATATGTATAATTTATCTATAAGTCAAGATTGCTCAAAATTTTTTTGGATTTTTATGCGTTTTAAAAATCACATTAACTTAATAATTTTTATTTTATAAATCTCTAAAATCATTTTTTTGAACAAAGTTTACCAGAAAATGCACTTTTCTTACCAGTTTATAGAAATTTAGATTTTTTATGATATAATGTAATAAAATAGTTTGTAGACTTTTGGAGCTATAATACTATTAAAAATTTCATCAGTTTTTACCTAAAAATGTATCGGGCCGAATAGCGGAAGTTCAGCCCGATACATTTTATTTTTTATCCATATTTAATTTTAAACATTCATCATACAAGGATTTGTTTTCCTCTCATGCTCAAGCATAGTTGCAGGACCATGACCACAATAAACCTTATAATCACCAGTAAGATTTCTTAGTCTTTTCAATGATTGCAAAATTTCATTATAGCTGCCTGTCGGAAAATCAGTTCTTCCCATAGAACCAGTCATAAGAGTATCACCGGTAAAAAGTATATCATCAATCATATAGCAACAGCTTCCAGCCGTATGACCGGGAGTATGAATAACTTTAATCCTATTTTCACCAAATGGAATTTCTTCTTCATCATTTACAATAATATCCGCATCAAAAGGTTGAATCTTCAAGCCACCCATAAACGAAGAAAGATTCAAGCCGGAATTATGCAGAAATTTTTCTTCACCATTATAAATAACAATTTTTGCACCGGTTTTCTGACGAAGCTCATCAGCATAACCTATATGGTCGAAATGTCCATGAGTCAGCAAAATATATTTAACTTGTCCCTCGGCAAAATCATCTATTCGTTTATTAAGCTCTTTTGATGGTGCAGCTGGGTCAACTATGAGTCCCAAACCAATATCATCAGTTAAAACATAACAATTTGTAGGCATAATACCGACTGCAAAAGTTTCAACATTCATCAGAAAACCTCCTTAATGCTTTGCAAGTTCTTTTGAGTCTATCACAAGCGTTACAGGACCATCGTTCAAAAGCTGTACTTTCATATCAGCACCGAAAACTCCCTTTTCTACCTTTTTGACGCCATTTTCATGCAAACATTCACAAAAATATTCATAAAGCGGATTTGCAATATCAGGCATAGCTGCATTTGTAAAATTTGGGCGTCTGCCCTTTCTTGCGTCTGCACAAAGCGTAAAATTAGATATAACAAGTGCTGAACCGTCAATATCCAAAAGTGAAAGATTCATTTTGTCGTTTTCATCTGTGAATATTCTAAGTCCTGCAATTTTTGCAGCAAGAGTTTTTGCCTCGGATTCATCGTCACCATTTTCTACTCCGAGAAGTATAAGAAATCCGCTCTCGATACTTCCCTTAACATCGCCATCAACAGTGACAGAAGCATTGGTTACTCTTTGAATTACAGCTTTCAATTATTTCACTCCAATATATTTTTTTAAACTCTGCCAATAGACGAAACACCTTTTATAGTATTAAGCCTTGAAATTATGCTCTTTAGGTGGTCTATACTGTTAATAGTTATAGTCACCTCTATAATTGCCATTCCGTCCTTAGCCTCTCTTGAGGAAAGACTGTGAATGAATATATGCAGACTCGAAAGCTGATTAGCAACATCAGCAAGAAGTCCTGTTCTATCAACAGCAATAATCTGTAAAGTAGTCTGGAAGCTTTCTCTGACATCTCCTGCCCATTTTACTTTAACCCAACGCTGCGGCTCAGGTGCGTTCTTTATATCCTTCGGAACATTTGTACAAGACTTTTTATGTATAGAAACGCCGTAGCCCCTTGTGATAAAGCCGATAATATCATCGCCCGGAAGTGGATTACAGCACTTTGAGAATTTGACAAGACAATCATCAATTCCGCTAACGATAACACCGTTACTTACTTTCTTCTTGGCAACCTCTGTAATTTGAGGCATATCAGGTTTATCGTGTTTTTCATAATGCTTAACATATTCTTCCTTGATTCTCGGCATAATTCTCCAAAGCTGGATACCGCCATACCCGATTGAAGCATAGAAATCATCAAGATTTTTGCAATTTTGACGCTTTATAATCTCGAAAAGGAAATGTTCAAGTTCATCAGACGGAATATCAATATTAAGTCTTCTAAGCTCTGCGTCAAGCTGTGCTTTACCCTCAATAATATTCTCTTCTCGCTTTTCCTTTTTAAACCAAGAACGAATCTTACTCTTTGCCTCGCTTGTGCGTACAATATTAAGCCAATCTCTTTTTGGACAACCATTTTCCTTAGTAGTAATAATTTCTACGATTTCGCCATTCTTAACCTTATAATCAATCGGTACAATTCGCTTATCAACTTTTGCACCAATCATTCTGTTACCAACCTCAGTATGAATGGCATAAGCAACATCGATTACCGTTGCGCCAGTTGGAAGGCTGATAATATCGCCCTTTGGAGTAAATACAAAAACTTCCTCAGGAACTAAATCCATCTTAATTGTACGAACAATATCGGTGGCGTCATCATCACTCTGATTTTCAAGCATTTTGCGAATCCAAGCAAGCCTATCATCAAGAGAATCATTCTTACCGGAAATACCGAGCTTATATTTCCAGTGTGCTGCGATACCATATTCGGCAGTATAATGCATCTCCCATGTTCTTATCTGAATCTCAAACGGAATGCCGTCCTTACCGATAACAGTAGTATGCAATGATTGATACATATTTGGCTTAGGAGTGGAAATATAGTCCTTAAATCTATTAGGAAGCGGAGTAAACAAGTCATGAACTACACCGAGAACATTATAGCAATCGATAACAGTATCAACTATAACTCTAACAGCAAAAATATCATAAATCTGGTCCATATTTTTGCCCTTCATAAAGGTTTTACGATATATTCCATGAATACTCTTAACTCTGCCCTCAATATAAACATTCGGAATATCGGGGTCAAGACGCTCGTGGAGCATCTTGATTGTATCCTGAATAAACTGCTTTCTATCTTCTTTCTTGAGGGCAATAGCGTCCTCAATCTCACGATAGCCAACAGGGTCAAGGTAGCGTATGGATAAATCCTCCATCTCTTCCTTGATAGCACGAATACCAAGTCTATGTGCTATAGGAGCATAAACCTCCATATTTTCAAGAGCCTTATCACGCCTATGCTGTTCCTTCATACATTCGATTGTACGCATATTATGAAGTCTGTCAGCAAGCTTTATGATAATAACACGAATATCCTTTGCCATAGCCATAAGCATTTTACGAATATTCTCTGCCTGCTGTACTTCTCTCGAAGAATATGGGATTTTACCGAGCTTTGTAACACCATCAATAAGTTCAGCTATTTCATCGCCAAATTCTTTACGGATTTCATCAAGGGTAACTGGTGTATCCTCTACAACATCGTGTAAAAGTGCAGCGGCAACGGATTCGTTATCCATACCAAGCTGTACGAGAATATATGCCACAGAAACTGGGTGGAAAATATAGGGTATACCGGAAGAGCGTCTTTGATGGCCATGCTCTTTCAGTGCAACGCGATATGCCTTATTGATTAAATCCATATCATAAACATGGTCACTTTGATTTATAAGCTCCACAAGGTCGTTGAAATCCTTATAAAATTCTAAATCTTTACTTACAATTCCGCAATTTTCCTTTGTAATATCAGCAGGAACCTCCTCTGCGATTATAGCAAGCTCAGATTTCTTTTCGGAATTCCCCTTAGATTCAGGCTCTGATTTTTGCTCAGAATTTTCATTAGGTTTTGGTTCAGGATTTTGTTCGGATTTACACTCAGACTCGTCGCCTTTAGTTTCCGTAATATTTTTTTTCTTATCTTCCATAACCAGCACACTCCTTCATTTTTCTAAGCAGCTTAGAGGCATTTATATCTACCTTACCGCTGACATTATTTATTGTTATATAATAAACTCCACCATTAGAGTTCATTGTTATAAGATATAATTCTTTCATTATATCAAGAATCAACAGCAGTTTAAAAAGGCTTATTTTCATATTAAGTCTGTGCATTAAGATTTCCGGCAAATAAGCATTATCCTTAGACGCTCTTATATATCTATAAACAACAGCAAATTCTTCTCTTGTTGGAATATTATCTGCAAGAAATGTTTTATTAAGAGTTTCACCCCTCAAAAACGCTTCGTAATTTCTTTGCTCAAGAAGCAAAGCCTTATTATCATTTTCAGAAAGCTTTATTTCACGAGCAATAATTGAAACTGTTTCTTGCCCCATATAAACATTTTCGTCAAGAGTAACGGCGACATCTATTATATCGCCCTCCTTATAATAAAACTCATCAAAAGTTGTAGAAAACTTTAATACACTTATTCTTGCTTTTCCACGACTCAGTGAAAGTCTTAGATGCTTACCTCCACCCATTTCTGTAATTTTATCAAGCCTCATATCACAAAGTGCAAATACGGGCTTGGCGTTTCCAAAACCAAAAGGTTCAAGTAAGGCAATTTGCTTTGCCGCCGAAACTGAAATAGCTTCAGGTTTCAACTTACATTCAATATTAACCGAGGGAATTGCTTCTTCACAGGTCTTGGCATATTCGTTTATTCTTCGTCTAAATTCAGAGATATTTTCTTTTTCTATGCTAAATCCAACTGCCATCGGGTGACCACCATATTTTGTCAGCAAATCTCCACATTCAAAAATAGCGTCGCACAGCGAAAATCCTTTGATACTTCTACCCGAACCGCGAGATTCTCCATTTTCGGTAGAAATTATTATAACCGGCTTTCCTATTCGTTCTGTCATTCTCGCCGAGGCAATTCCTATAACTCCGTGATGCCAATTTTCTCCATAAACTACAACGACTCTATCAAGAAGATATTCGGGGTGTTCAGCGATAATATTATCTATATCATTAGAAATATTTGTTTCTATATCTTTGCGTTGATTATTTTCTTTGCAAAGTTTTTCTGCAAGCTGTTCTGCTTCGTCTGGGTCTTCGGTAAGCAAAAGCTTTAATGCAGATTCTGCTGTACTCATTCTGCCCGCGGCATTTATTCTCGGTGCAACTGAAAATGCAACTGTTCCTGCGGAAAGCTTATCTACATTTATCCCCGCCTTTTCAAACAATGCTGATAAACCAATTCTTTCAGAAACTGCAAGAGAATTTAAACCATATTTTATTATAATTCTATTTTCACCATCAACAGGAACTAAATCTGCGATTGTTCCTAAGGCGGCTAAATCCGAGTAATTTTCAAGTGCTGTGAAGAAATCTCCGCCCTCGAGAGCGGCAACGAGTTTAAGTGCTATTCCTGCTCCGCAATACATTTTATATGGTGACCCGCAATCGGCTCTATGCGGGTCTACTACTGCAACAGCTTTAGGAAGAACATCAAGTGGTCTGTGGTGGTCTGTTATGATTGTATCTATTCCAAGAGAACTTGCATAATCTACTTCGTCAACGGCGGCTATACCATTATCAACAGTGATTATTAAGCTTACTCCTTGATTTTTGAGTTTTGTTATTGCATTTTTATTAAGGCCATAGCCATCACCCTCACGAGTAGGAATATAATACATCACATTAGCAAAAACAGATTCAAGATATGAAAAAAGAATAGCTGTAGCTGTAACACCATCACAATCATAATCGCCATATACGCATATTTTTTCATAAGAAAGAACAGCTTTTTTTATTCTTTCACACGCAATATCCATATCCTTAATAAGCATAGGGTCGGAAAGTTCTGCATCATTAGAAAGAAAAACTCCTGTTTTTTCTACTGTATCAATTCCTCTTGAGGAAAGCAGCATTGCCAAAAACGGCGGGATACCGCTTTGTTTTGCAAGCTCTTTAGCCTTGAGCTTATCATTTTCTGTAATAATCCAATCTTTCATCACTGCACCGCCACAAAACCCTTTAAATATAAACTCTTTCCTAATTTTTTATAATATATGATTTTACCATTTTTCTAGATTTTTTTCAATATTTTATACCAAAAAGAATTTCATCGTAAATAGCAAAATCACCACTTATCTAACGCACTTTTCTAAGACCTAAAACTTTAAGTGTCTTTTTGGAAAATCTATTCACTAAATATAGTATTCGCCCGTTGTGTCAATAATCTTACCTTTTTGTAGTGATTTTCAGACAATCAAAAGCATAAACATATATAAGAACAAACAGCGAGGTGGCTTATTATGAAAAAAAAGAAAAATGATGAATTAAAGCCTCGCTTATTCGGTGGGTTTGGGCTTCCATATGGAATTGTCAAAAGCTCTGTACATATAGAAATAAACAGCAATCGTGAGGCTATTATTGACGGCAGCAGCGGCATACTTGAATATAACGAATGTTGCATAAAAGTCAGCACAGGCAAAATGATTGTTGCCTTTAAGGGGCGGGGGCTTTTTATTCGCTGTATGTCGGATTCTTCTATGGTCATTGAAGGCTATATAAGCTCTGTCGAGTATGTCAGATAAAAGGGGAAATTTTCTTGATACTTAGATTTTTAAGATGGTTTTCCGGCTATGCAAAATTTAATGCCAAAGGTAAATTTCCGGAACGCCTACTAAATATGACTATGAAAAATGGTATACGGCTTTGGGGGATGCGTTCCGATAGTAATTCTCTTACAGCTTATGTTTTCGCAAGAGAATATAAACTTCTGCGACCCTTTGCAAAACGCTGCGAGCTTACCTTGAAATGTACAAAAAAAGGCGGTTTGCCATTTATAATATCTCAATATAAAATCAGAATTGGTCTGCTTATCGGTGCGATACTTTATATTGCAATTTCAATCATACTTTCGAGCTTTATCTGGAATATAAATATCAATACAAGTGGAAGTATCAACGAATATGAACTAAGAGAAGAATTGCGTTCTCTTGGACTTTATGAAGGTGCTAAAATTTCGGATATAAACATTCAAGATATAGAACAACAAACGACTATGGATATGGATAATATTGCTTGGATTTCTATAAATATAACCGGAACTCTTGTAAATATAGAACTTAGTCCGAGAGTTGACAAAAAAGCTCCAACAGACAAAACACCATCAAATATTATAGCAAGCTCAGATGGAGTTATAACCGGTATTGAAGCCGGTGAAGGCAAGCCCTCTGTTAAAATCGGAGAAGCTGTTGTCAAGGGGCAAATGCTGGTAAGCGGAATTTTGGAATATGATGTAGGAGGATTTAAGCTCAAACATTCCGACGCAAAAATCTATGCACAAACCAAGAAAACCCTTTCAGTAAGTGTTCCGCTTAAAGAAACTATTCTTAAAAAGAGTGATTTCAATACATATAAAAAAAGTCTTTCTCTACTCTGGTGTAGTTTTCCGATAAGCATTTATGGAACACCAGACGGCTATATTTCTACTCAGGTAAAAAATGAAAATATTGAACTTTTCGGCACCCAGTTGCCTATTAAAGTTACAACAGAAAATTATAATATATATGAGAATATGGAAGTTAAACGCACAGAAAAGCAGGCTCGCACTCTTGCCGAAAAACAACTTTCTGTTCTTGAAACTTTCGACTTGAATAATGCAAAATCCTATACAAAAAAGTATACACAAAAAATTTCTAAAGGAAACCTTATTCTCACAGGAACATATACCTGCATCGAAGATATTGCTATACAGCAAGAAATAAAAATAGACGGTTCAATCACCCAAGGAAATGGTAATGAACCGTCAAAAGAAGAAAACTGATATTTTTCTATATTAAATCAGACGGATAAAAGCTTAAATAGCCTTTATCCGTCTGAAATTTTATTATAAGTATATTATTCTAAATAAACACTATCAGCAGAATACTTCAAAGAAAATAGGTTGATTTACATCTGATGTAAAAATACTCAAACCTTCTTCAAATTCTTCCTTGTTTCTTGCAGAAATATAATTAAAGCCAACAGAGTTTACCCAACCCTTTGCAGATGTTTCATGTGCATGAGTAATAGCATTACTCTGGTGATGCTTAAGCAAGTTTGTACCAAAGTTATTGCAAAGCATGATTCTTATATTGCCACGAAGATTTTTATCCCAAATAGCATTCATATCATAGAAGAAGCTAAGGTCACTGATAATAAGGAAGCAAAGCTCTTTACTTACTTCCGCATGACCCATAAATGTTGAAGCCGAACCATCGATACCATTTGTACCCATATTGCAGAATACATTTACTGTTGGATTTATTTCAAATCTATTAGCAAACATTATTGTACAACCGATAGCAAGGTGAAGAACCGAATTATCAGGAATCTTAGAGATAAGTTTATCAACAGCATAAAGCTGTGAATATTTTTCTGTATGTTCAGAAGGAAGTGCTTTCTGAGCATTTCTCCATGCTTCTTCATACTCACCATTATTATGGCTATCGCCTGCAAGCTCAACAAATTTATCAAAGAAATACTTCTGTGAGCATTCAAAAATTCTTGTAAGTCTACGATAAGTATCAGCAACTAAACCATCTTCAGCAACTCTCCAATGACCAAGAGCTCTTCTTTGTGCTCTTAATCTCGGAAGAATTGGGTCGTTAAGAGAGCGTCTTCCGCCAACAGTAATAACAATATCTGCCCAAAGTTCATCATTAAACTTTGCATTATCGTAGTGGCGAAGTATAGGTGTAGACAAAATAGTGTGCTTTCCATGATAGTTAGAAATAGCGTCTGTAATAATAACGCAGTTAAACTTTTCTGCAAATGCTTCAACAGAACGCTTTTCTTCCTCTGAAAGTGGATGATTCTGAGAATAGACAATGAGAACTCTTCTCATAGCTTTAAGTCTATCAACTCTTGCCTGCCATACACTATCATCATCAGCAGTAGTAATTCTTTCAATAGTTCTGAATCTTTTATCAAGCTTCAAAACTCTTGGGTCCGGCTTATAACGCTCGATGCTTGCAATCGGAACATTGATATGAACAGGGCCTTTACCATGGTGATTAACTTCAAGCAAAGCCTCACAAATTTTTCTTCTGGATTCCCAATCGCCAATATGACCAGCAGTTACAGGAAGTGAAACACTCTTTTTAACAACTCCTGCATATATATCTGTCTGAGGAATTGTCTGGTCTTCATTCTGACCTAATACGCAAGGATATCTGTCGGCTGTAATAACAACAAGCGGAACATTCTGATAATATGCTTCTGTAACTGATGTAAGATAGTTAGACGCAGCCGTACCGGATGTGCAGCACATTGCAACCGTCTGATTAAGTTTTAACGCCAAGCCCATAGCAAAGAATCCGGCACTTCTCTCATCAATAACACTGTATGTCTTAAAATATGGGTCAGCCTCAAAAAGTCTTACAAGATTGAGATTTCGAGAACCTGATGACAAAACAATATGTTTAATGTGATATTGCTTAATCAAAGTTACAAGCATTTTACATCTTGCAAAATCTTGTGAAACTTCTGGAAGAGGCTTCAATAATTTAGAAATATCCTCGTCTTCTTTCACAACCTTTTTAGCTTCAAGTGCATCTTTAAGCCATTTAAGACTTCTTTCTTTCTCTTTTGCCATAATTTCATCAATAGCATTATAATCAATAGGCTCTAAAAGAGAATCGTCTGTCATAATTCTGCTTACATCTGTAACAAGTCTTTCTCTAAAATTAAAGAGCTTTGCAAGAGAATTAAAGCGTGAGAAACCTCTTCTCTTATTTGTAATCGGTATGAAATTCTTCTTGAAAATCATAGCAAAGCTTGCACCGTGGCAAGAATCTGTTACAACAAACTGTGCATTGCTCAGATAATAGAGCCAATCTTCAACCTGAAGATTTTCAATGCAGTTATCCATATCCATTTTTTCTTTGTTTTTATCAAAAAGCCAGAATAAACCGTCAAGAAGATTGATAACCTTGATACCGCCAAGCTTTTCTGAAATATGAAGCAAAGCCTGTTTCTTTTCAGGAGTAGGGTCAAGAATATATGCAGCAATAAAAGGTTCAGTTTCACGATGTGTAGATTTCTCTGCAAGCGGCTTATAAACAGTATCAGGGTCGACAAGGAAAACAGGGTCTAAAACCTGAGTTGAATCAACACCATAAATATCCTTACAAATTTTTACACCATCATCTTCACGCAAGGAAATTGCATCAAAACGCTTCATATATGAAGAAATTATTCTTCTTTCATCATCCGGTGCAAAGTCTATAGAATGTCCGAAAGATGTTGCATAAGCAATCTTTTTCTTGCTTGCGTCTGCAAAACTAAGATAGAATAATTTATCGAAATTTTTGCTTATACCATAATTCCAAAGCTGGTCAGAACCAAGAACAAATGTATCGCACATATCGTTCAGCTTATAAAACTCATCCTTCTTCAAAGATGGACTTATATCATAATGCTCCTCAGCAAATCTTCTGGAATGAGTCATCTTATGTTCAACATCAGACTGTTGTGAACCTGTCAGCATTTTATCTATCATCAATACTGAATATCCAAGAGATTTAATAACATTGTTCAAAGCGTAATAAGTCATTATACTACCATAGTTACAACCTGTCCATACGCCTAATATACCAACATCATATTTTTTTTCTTTTTCCATATTTCTACTCCTTTAAATATCACGAGTTAATAAATATCAAGAGTTAACATAAATCCATATTATTATAACAAAATTATTCAAAAAATGCAAGAACTAAATAATATTGTTAAAAATATATAATTTTTTAATATGTGCAAAATTTTAAATTTCTTCACCGTTTTCTATCTTTTCAATAAGAGCAAGTCTGTTGATATGTCTGTCACCCTCAAATTCAGTATGAAGGAATATATCAGCAAGCTTAACGGCCATTTCGCTGTCGATAACACGACCACCCATACAAAGGATATTTGCATCGTTGTGTCTTCTTGTCATCTCTGCACAAAATTCGTTTGTGCAAACAGCAGCTCTTATTCCCTTAACTTTATTTGCCGCAATAGAAATTCCTATTCCTGTTCCGCAGCAAAGTATACCAAGTTCACATTCCTTTGCGGCAACAGCCTTAGCAACCGGATAAGCATATCTTGGATAATCGACAGAATCTGTGCTGTATGTGCCGAAATCTTTATATTCAATACCATTTTCCTCAAGATATTTTTTTACTGCCTCTTTAATTTCGTAACCGCCGTGGTCTGCTCCAAGTGCTATCATTTTATTAACCTCCATTATTAAATATATGATTTTATTTTGAACTGTTTTTCAATCTTGCGTTTAATTCTCTTTCTGCCTGTGGTAATCTCAAATAAAGAGGTACAAGCTCATCAGATGAAATTGTTTCCCCGTTTTGAGCCTTTTGATAAGCGACAGCTGCCGTTCCGTAGGCTCTTTGATATCTGAGATTTTGTGGCGCAATTTTTATATATTCAATTTGCTTCATATTTTCAAAGCAAATGTTTGCACCATCACCGACAAGCATTATTTCACCATCGCTGAAATTCATAAGTTCAGATTCAAGCTCTGCTATTGATAATGCCCTATCCTCACATATACGGCTTATCTTTCCGTTATCCGCCATAAAAAGTGCGTTATAAACCTGTGAACATCTTGCGTCCATAACTGCACAAATCAAGCCGTTGAAAATTTCGAAATTCTGCGCCATAGCTTCAAGCGTTGAAACTGATACACAAGGCTTTCCTAAAGCCATAGCCATTCCCTTTACGCACGAAACTCCGATTCTTACTCCGGTAAATGAACCAGGACCTGCATCAACCGCAAAAATATCAACGTCTTTAATATCAGTTTTAGTAAATTCAAGAAGCTTTTCTGCAAGAAGCATAAGCGTCTGACTATGTGTAAGGCTTGTATTCATATAAAACTCGCCTTTTAAAAAGCCGTCCTCATATAGTGCCACAGATGCAGGTGACGCTGAAGAATCAAATGCTAAAATAATCATTCTATGTCCACCCCGCTTATTGTAATCTCTCTTTCATTTTCTGAAAGCGGCTTAATAGTAATTCTGATTGCATCATTCGGAAGTACGCCCTCGATATTTTCGCTCCATTCAATAACCAAAATACCGTTACCAATATAATCAAAAAAGCCCGTTGAATATAAATCGTCATATGTTGTAACACGATACATATCGAAGTGAAAAATTGGAAATTTCCCCTCATACTCGTGAACCAAGGCAAAAGTCGGGCTTGAAACTCCATCCTCAAAACCAAGTCCCTCAGATAAGCCTCTTGTAAAAGCTGTTTTTCCTGCACCGAGTCCGCCAAAAAGTGCTATAACCTCAGTGCCTTTCAGTTTTTTTGCAAGCTTTTTTCCTATGTTTTCGGTTTCATTTGCCGAAGATGATATAAATTTAACCAAATCCAAACAACTCCTAATCAGAACAAGCCCGAAATCTTACCGTTGTCGTCAACATCAATCCTGTTTGCAGCAGGAACTTTTGGAAGTCCAGGCATAGTCATAATATCGCCTGTATAAATAACAACAAAACCGGCACCATTAGAAATTCTTACATCAGAAACAGTAATTACAAAACCCTCAGGTCTGCCGAGAAGTGCTGGGTTATCAGAAAGTGAATACTGTGTCTTTGCAACGCATATTGGCATATCGTCCTTATATAGCTTTTCAACCTCTGCAAGTGCTTTTTTAGCCTTGGGTGTGAATACTACGCCTGATGCACCGTAGATATTCTTTGCTATGGCTTCAAGCTTTTCTGTGATTGTAAGACCGTTCTCATAGATATGCTTGAAATCAGATGGCTTTTCCGTTGCTTCGCAAACTTTCTTTGCAAGCTCAAGTCCGCCATCTGCACCCTTTGCAAATACTTCTGCGAGTGAGAAATCTGCACCGTTATCCTTGCAGTAATTTTCAACAAAGTTAAGCTCTGCTTCTGTGTCGGATTCAAAACGGTTAATTGCTACAACAACAGGTACACCGAATTTCTTCATATTTTCAATGTGCTTTCCGAGGTTTGCGATACCCTTTTTAAGAGCATCAAGATTTTCTGTTTTAAGTTCTGTCTTTGGAACACCACCGTTATATTTTAAAGCACGAACAGTAGCTACAAGAACAACCGCATTCGGCTTCAAACCAGCAAGGCGGCACTTAATATCGAAAAATTTTTCAGCACCCAAATCAGAGCCGAATCCAGCCTCAGTAATGCAGTAATCACCGAGCTTTAATGCGAGCTTTGTTGCACGAACAGAGTTACAGCCATGAGCAATATTAGCGAATGGACCGCCGTGCATAATTGCAGGCGTACCATCAATAGTCTGTACAAGATTTGGTTTAATTGCATCCTTGAGAAGTGCCGTCATAGCACCGTTAGCGTGAATATCCTTTGCGAAAACCGGCTTTCCGTCATATGAATATGCAATAAGTATATTTCCAAGACGCTCTTTGAGGTCGCTTATAGAACTTGCAAGACAGAGAATAGCCATAACTTCACTTGCAACAGTAATAATAAAACCGTCCTCACGAGGTACGCCGTTTACCTTTCCGCCAAGACCGGCAACAATGTTTCTAAGCTCTCTGTCGTTCATATCGAGGCAACGCTTAACGAGAATTCTCTTAACATCAATACCAAGTTCATTACCTTGCTGAATGTGGTTATCGAGCATAGCACAGAGAAGATTATTAGCAGCTGTGATTGCGTGCATATCGCCTGTAAAGTGCAGGTTGATGTCCTCCATTGGAAGGACCTGTGAATATCCACCGCCTGCTGCACCGCCCTTAATGCCGAAAACAGGGCCGAGCGACGGCTCACGCAAAGCAATAACCGTCTTCTTTCCAAGCTTATTCATAGCTTGTCCAAGACCTGTTGTAACAGTTGTTTTACCCTCTCCTGCCGGAGTTGGGTTAATTGCTGTAACAAGAACAAGCTTACCATCTGGTTTAGACTCAAGCTTTTTAAAAAGTTCCTCAGAAAGTTTTGCCTTATACTTACCGTAAAATTCAAGTTCATCTTCGGTAATTCCTACATCCGCAGCAACATCTTTGATAGGTCTGAGTTTGGTCTGCTGTGCAATTTCAATATCAGTTAGCATTATTATTTTCCCTCTCTTAAAGAAAATTTTTCAATAAATTGATTATAGCATATTTCGTGAATTCTAACAAGCGTTTTACTTATTTAGTTTATACCTTGCATAAAATATGGCAAAATAATACAAAAAGAGGAGAATCCATGGTATGAATTCTCCTCTTTATATAGAGCCTTTCGGCTAAAATTCAATTATTTAGAAGATTCTGCGAGCTGCTTAGCAACCTCATCAGCAAGGTTATCGCTTCTCTTCTCAAGGCCTTCGCCCTTCTCAAAGCGAACGAAACCAAGAATCTTAATGCTGCCGCCGAGGTCCTTAGCAACCTTAGCTGTGTACTGCTCAACAGTCATCTTGTTATCCTTAACAAAAGCCTGATTTACGAGGCAGTTTTCCTCATAGTACTTACCAATCTTACCAAGAACAATCTTCTGAGCGATAGCCTCTGGCTTACCCTCATTGATAACCTGCTCTGTCATGATAGCCTTCTCATGCTCAATAACCTCGTCAGGTACATCGGACTTCTGGAGGTATGATGGGTTAACAGCAGCAATCTGCATAGCAATGTCCTTGCCATATTCAGCAAAGCCGTCCTTACCAGCAACATCTGTCTCAAAGTTAACCATAACACCAATCTTACCGCCTGCGTGGATATAAGTTGCAACAGCACCCTCATAACGAGCAAAACGACGAATCTTGATATTCTCGCCGATTGTAAGAACCTTCTCTTGGAGAAGTTCAGCAACTGTCATATCAGAACCAGCAGCCTTTTCTGCGAGAAGAGCGTCAACATCAGCAGGGTTCTTCTCGATGATTGTATCAGCAACTGTCTTAACAAAGCTCATGAAGTCATCGTTCTTAGCAACGAAGTCTGTCTCGGAGTTGATTTCAACAACAACACCAACAGTAGCGTCTGCGTTTGTAGCTGCATAAGCTACGCCCTCAGCTGCGATTCTTGAAGCCTTCTTAGCCTGCTTTGCAAGGCCCTGCTCTCTAAGAATATCAATAGCAGCGTCCATATTGCCATCAGCCTGTGTAAGAGCCTTCTTGCAGTCCATCATACCACAGCCTGTTTTTTCTCTAAGAGTTTTTACATCTTGTGCTGTAAATGCCATAATAATTTTCCTCCATTTTGTAAATTTTCATTATCTTGAAAAATACCCACGAGCATAGCGTGGGTATTTTAATTTTATATTATTGAATTACTCTGCTGCTTCTTCAGCTTCGTCTGCTTCAGCAGCTGCTGCACCCATTCTGCCCTCGTTGCCTTCGATAATAGCGTTAGCAATAGCAGAAGAAATGAGCTTAACTGCACGAATAGCATCGTCGTTACCAGGGATAACATAATCAACTTCATCAGGGTCGCAGTTTGTATCAACGATAGCAACTATCGGAATACCAAGCTTCTTAGCTTCTGCAACAGCGATTCTTTCCTTGCGTGGGTCGATGATGAAGAGAGCGCCAGGGATTTCCTTCATATCCTTGATACCGCCGAGGAACTTCTCGAGCTTTTCAATCTCAAGGTTGAGCTTAACAACTTCCTTCTTTGGGAGAAGGTCGAATGTTCCGTCTTCTTCCATTGCACGGAGCTGCTTAAGTCTTTCAATTCTTGTACGGATTGTTGTGAAGTTTGTGAGCATACCGCCGAGCCATCTTGCGTTAACATAGTAAGCACCTGCACGCTCTGCCTCTTCCTTAACGGAATCCTGAGCCTGCTTCTTTGTGCCTACGAAGAGAACTGACTTGCCCTCTACGGAAAGGTCACGAACGAAGTTATAAGCTTCCTCAAGCTTCTTAACTGTTTTCTGGAGATCGATAATATAGATACCGTTTCTCTCTGTGAAGATATACTTAGCCATCTTCGGGTTCCATCTTCTTGTCTGGTGACCGAAATGTACACCTGCTTCAAGAAGCTGTTTCATAGATACTACTGACATTGTTTTGTCCTCCTTTTGGTTTTAAACCTCCGCAGAATCATATATGACAAACATTTCGGAATGAAATGCACCGAAGCCATATAAAAGAGCCTGCGTGTGTTTTGCTCAAATATTTTAACACATATTTTCAGATAATGCAAGTCTTTTTTGAAAATTTATCATAATAGCCTTACAATGAGCACAAAGTTTATATAATTTCAAAAATTATATACTTAAAATTGCTATTTAAAAAATGGCAATTTCATTCTTTTTTTCTTATATGGACGCTGAACATTAGTGACGATTATAGTATCTTCACCTATAAGTTCTATGCTATTCCACTGTATAACAATATCCTCTTCTCTGCCGAAAAGTCCGAAACATTTTGGTCTGCCAAAGATTATGATTGCTACAAGCTTAGCATTTTTTGTGTCTATTTCAACATCATCAACACAGCCAAGTCTGCACCCGTCCTTGCCGTTTATAACTTCTTTACATCTAAGGTCGGTTATTCTGCAAGTCATATTGCTCCTCCTATGCAAAAAGCTATGAACCTCCATTATCCATTATATGCAGTTTAGCGGTGGATATATAACAATCAGTTATTTAGCATATCCCTCTATAATTTGACAGGTTTTTTCTATATCTTTATCAGTATGAGCTATTGAAACAAACATTGCTTCAAACTGTGATGGTGCAGTGTATATACCATTACTTTGCAAGTAATTGAAATAATCAGCATATTTTTTCGTATCTGCCGATTTTGCAGTTTCATAATCCGTCACAGGCTTATTTGTAAAGAATGCGGTCATTATTGAACCTGCACGATTCACATTAAGGCCTGCTTTACGCATAGCCGATTCTATCTTTGCAGATTTCTTCTCAAGCTCTGGATAAATAGTATTCTGATTTTCCTCAAGAATTTTAAGTGTGGCAAGACCTGCGCTTACGGCAACGGGATTTCCTGAAAGAGTTCCGGCCTGATATACCGAACCAAGTGGCGAAATACATTCCATAATTTCACGCTTTCCGCCATATGCAGCTAAAGGCATACCTCCGCCAACTATTTTTCCTAAGGTTGTCATATCAGGACAAACACCATAATATTTTTGAGCACCACCAATACTTAAACGGAAACCTGTTATTACCTCATCAAAAATCAACAATGCACCATATTTTTCAGTAATATCTCTGAGGAATTGCAAGAAACCATTTTTAGGCGGAACTACACCCATATTCGCAGCACAAGGTTCAACTATAACACAGGCTATATCCTTACCATATTTATCAAAAAGCTTTTCTACTGATTCAACGCTGTTATATTTAGCAAGAAGTGTAGTTTCTGTATAGCCTTTTGGAACGCCTGAACTATCAGGAATAGAATTTGTCAACAAACCAGAACCCGCACGAACCAACAAACCATCAGAATGTCCATGATAACAGCCTTCAAATTTTACAATAAAATCTCTTTTAGTATAACCTCTTGCCGCTCTCACAGCACTCATAACTGCTTCTGTTCCGGAATTTACAAGTCTGAGCATTTCCATAGACGGAAAATTTCTCTTTATAACCCTTGCAAGCTCGATTTCTCCACTATGGCAAGCACCAAATGTCAAGCCCTTTTTGCAAGTATCTATTACAGCGTTTATAACTTCGGGGTGAGTATGTCCAAGAATATTTGGTCCCCATGAGCATACGTAGTCGATGTATTCGTTTCCGTCAACATCATAAATTTTGTCACCCTTTGCGTGGTCTATAAAAACAGGATTTTTGCCGACAGATTTCCATGCACGAACAGGACTGTTTACTCCGCCCGGCATAAAATCAAGTGCCTGTTCATAAAGTTTTTCAGATTTCGTTGTATTCATAATTTATACTCCTTATCTGTAAAATTCATCAATCCACTTTGCAACATCAAGTGCGTGATATGTGATAATAATATCCGCTCCCGCTCTCTTAATAGCAATCATATTTTCGCTTACAATTTTCTTTTCGTCTATCCAGCCATTCTGAGCGGCAGCTTTAACCATAGCATATTCACCACTGACATTATAAGCAACAAGTGGCAAATCAAATTTTTCTCTTGCTGATTTAATTATATCTAAGTATGCAAGTGCAGGCTTGACCATAACCATATCAGCACCCTCAGATATATCGTCTGCAATTTCACGAAGAGCTTCTCTGCCATTTGCATAATCCATTTGATAAGTTTTTCTGTCACCAAATTCGGGAGCAGATTCTGCGGCATCTCTGAATGGTGAGTAATAAGCTGACGCAAATTTAGCGCTATATGAAAGTATCGGAGTATCAATAAAACCATTCTCATCAAGAACATTTCTTATTGCTGAAACTCTGCCGTCCATCATATCTGAAGGAGCTATAATATCAGCACCGGCTTTCGCAAGACTTACAGCCATCTTTGAAAGCAAGGGAAGTGTTTCATCATTGAGAATTTTTTCTCCGCAAACAACTCCGCAATGTCCATGAGAAGTATATTCGCAAAGGCATACATCGGCAATTATAATAAGTGATGGATAATTTTTCTTTATATATCTTACTGCTTGTTGTGTGATACCATTATCGTTATATGCTTCTGTCGCATATTCGTCCTTATGCTTTGGAACACCGAAAATTAAAATTCCCGAAATGCCACTCTTTTCAACTTCATTAAGAATTTCGTCTATTCTATCTAGTGAATATTGATAGATATTCGGCATAGATTCTACGGGATTTTTTATATTTTCTCCCTCAACAACAAACATCGGATATATCAAATCACTTTTGCTTATTCTTGTTTCTCTTACCATGCTGCGTAGATTTTCGCTTGCTCTTAATCTTCTAAATCTTTTCATTGCTGTTCTCCTCAACTATTTTAAGAATTGTATCCGTTATACCTTCAACAGTCTTTGTCTTTGAAATATTAAATCCGCTCACGCCGTGTTTAATTAAGGTTTCAGCGGTTATTTCACCAATACAGACTATTTTGGTCTTTGGTGAAATTGTAAAACCGCCCTCATAGAAAGCGTCAACTCCCGATGAACTCGCAAAAGCAATAAAATCAGTATCAATCGTCTTATCAGCCTCTGTTTTATAATCAAGCTGAACGCCATAGGTTTTTATATCATCATACTGAATATTATTTTTATCAAGAATTTCTGTAAGAAGTAAAGAACCCTTTTCCGCTCTTAAAATAAGAAGTCTTTCATCACTATGAACCTTTTTTGCGAGAAATTCTCCAAGAGCCTCTGATGTAAAATCATTTGGGATAAGCTCTGCAAAAATGCCGTATTTTTCAAGTACAGAAGCTGTTCCCATACCAATAACCGCAAATTTAATATTTATAAGCTTTCTTATATCTATCTTTAATGCTTTGAGTTTATTAAGGAAGATTTCTGCTCCATTCATACTTGTAAGAACGATATAGCTATATTTGTCTATATCATTAAGAGCCTTATCAAATTTCGGATTGTTTCTATATTCGATAATATTGAGATGATTCATATGGTTAATATCTGCACCATAGGCAGAAAGCTGTTTTGAAAGCTTTGAAGAAAGTCTTTGAGTTCCTGTTACTGTAACAGAAATATCTTTTAAAGGCTTTTTAATAGTCGGTGAAAAATCATATTCCACAGTTTTTCCGACAGCTATAACAACAGGAGGTTTAATTTCGTTTTCCTCCGCTACCTTACAAATAGTTCTGAGTGTAGCCCTGACAGTCTGATTTTTCGCATATGCTCCGTTAGAAATAATTGCAATAGGAGTATTTTCCGACATACCATTTTCTATAAGACTATGCACTATTTGTGGAAGATTTCTAAGTCCCATAAGAAATACAAGTGTCCCTCCACATTCGGCATAGGCTTTCATATTTTCAGGTAGAATATCCTCCGCTGTATGTCCGGTAATAACATGAAAGCTTCTGCTTGTAAGTCTGTGCGTAACAGGTATTCCGGCAAGCGCCGGCACTGCAATAGCTGATGAAATTCCCGGAACTATATCAAAGGGAATGTCACCTTCTTTGAGTGCGATTATCTCCTCTCCACCTCTGCCGAAAACGAAAGGGTCGCCGCCTTTAAGCCTGACAACTGTTTTATTTTCACGAGCCTTTTCAATCAAAAGACTGTTTATAGTTTCCTGAGTTTCACTATGTGCCCCAGAACGCTTTCCAACACAAATTTTTTCTGCATTTTCAGCATATTCAAGAAGTTCCTTATCAACAAGACTGTCATATATAAGCACATCGCATTTTTGGATAAGATCCAAACCACGAAGCGTAATCAAATCATAGTCTCCACAGCCTGCACCAACAAGATATACTCTGCCCTTATTCATAGCTTTTTCGTCAACTCCTTTGCAAGCTCAAATCTTTCTGATATATCTGCACTTTTGGATAAAATGTTGCAATCCTCACCCGAAACATAGAGTGTAATTTTATCACCGTTTATCTCGGAATATGCACCCAAAGGCATACCGCAATCTGCATTTAAAATCTGTGGAACGGCTCTTTCAAGCTGAAATGAATAAAAAGTTTCCTGATGATTTACAAGACTAATATAGCTTTTAAGTCTTTCATCATTTTTACGGCTTTCTACGGCAATTATGCCTTGACAAGGCGACGGCAAAAACTCGTTATAATCAAATGGTATAACTGTATATTCTTTACTATTATAAATTCCAAGTCTTTCAAGACCTGCCGCCGCAAGAATTAAAGCGTCATATTCACCATTTATAAGTTTACGCAATCTGGTATCAACATTACCTCGTATATCCTTAACTGTAACTAAAGGATATAGCCTATGCAAAAAACTTTTTCTGCGTATACTTCCCGTGCCAACAATAAAGTCGCTGCTATTTTTTATTGGTAAATCATTTCTTGTAACTAAAACATCTTTATAATTTCCTCTTTCAAGTACGGCAGATATTTCCAAACCCTCCGCAAGCTCTAAGGGCAAATCCTTTGCACTATGGACAGCAAGGTCTATTTCACCAGAAAGCAATGCCGATTCAAGCTCTGAAATAAATACACCCTTTCCTCCAAAGGACGCAAGTGATTTATCAAGCACTTTATCACCCTTTGTGGATATATGAACTGTTGCTATTTCTATATCATTACAGACAGATTTCAGCTTTGCTATAAACATTTCTGTCTGTGCAAGTGCAAGCTTACTTTTTCTCGTTCCGATTTTAATTTTCATTATTAGCTTCCTCTATCAATTTTGACACAAGGTTGTCATTTATTTCATCTCTTGAAAGGCACAATGCAAGCAATCTCTCAAAAACTATTTTTCTGTCAGCTTCATTTCTGACTTCAGATTTTATATGCTTTCTATATTTAAAAAGTGTTTCGGTAATATCGGCATTATCACCATCAAGCAATTCCTCAAGTCTTTCACGAATATATTTTGCATAAACAGGACTTTTTCCCGAACTTGTTATTCCTGCCGTAATTCCGTTTTTATTAACCAACGCCGGAAAAATAAATCCGCATTTATCCTTATCATCAACGGTATTGACAAGGATATTCTTTTCACTGCAAAGCTTGAAAATATGTCCGTTTACACCCTCATCGTCAGTAGCACTTATCGCACAAAATATATTGTCAAGGTCGCTGTCTATAAATTTTCTTTCTATAACGGCAACATCAAGCTTTCTGATTTCTTCACATATAAAAGGTGCGATAACGGTTATCTTAGGTTCAAATGACAAAAGCTTTTCGACCTTACGCAAGGCAACCTTTCCACCGCCTACAACAAGAATTTTCCTGTCTTTTATGTCTATATAGAACGGGAAATAAGCCATTATTCCACACCTCCAAAAGTTTTATATACATTCAGAATCTTTTCAAATTCTTCTGCGGATAACTCCTCTCTCAGTTTATATAAAAGCTCCTCAAAGGATTTTTCTTTCAGTTTCAGCTTTACTGCATCTATATATGGCAGAAAGCTATGAAACAATATATCCTTTTTGAGAACCTCAATTTCTTCTTCAATAATTTTCTTAGCTTCATCAACGCTGCTTAGCTTGAGAGAATTATTTTCCTTAGCAAGGGTTTTGAAGTAGTCCACATCAACAAGCCTGATACCCGATATTTTCTCAATTTCTCTGTCTATATCAGGCGGAACAGCCAAATCTATAAAAAGTCTGTTCTTATTTTCTTTAAGGCATTTCTGCAAATCATAATATGTTATTGTATAATGCGGACTTGAAGTCGCACTTATAAGGCAATCTACCTTATTGATATATTCATATCTATTGTTATATTCCACCGTAGAAACATCATTTATATATGTAAAATCATTATTATGATTTCTTAGCGTGGTTATAATGCTTATATTTTTATGCGAAACAAGATTTTTAACAAGGCTTGTGCCAATCTTACCTGTTGCACCTATCACCATAACGCTTACATTTTCGCCAAGTCTTGCGACCTCATTTGCGGCAAGCGTTGCCATAGATACAGATGTTTTAGAAAGAACTGTTTCTGTTTTAATGCGTTTAGCACAAGCAATAGCCGCCTGAAAAACTGTATTCAATTCATAGCCAGTAGTTTTATATTTCTGAGCAAAAGCATATGCTCTTTTAACCTGACCAAGAATTTCGTCCTCGCCTATAACCATAGAATCAATACCGCTTGCAACATTATATAGATGAGAAATGGCCCTATCTTCATAGAAAAGAAATATCTGCTTTGACAATCTTGAAACTTCAAAGCCTGAATATTCTGCCAAGGTATTTTTAGCAAAGTTTATTGCATTTTCATTTCCTACAAAATATAATTCCATACGATTACAAGTGCAAACTATAAGACACTCATTTATAAAGTCAGAATTTATAAGGCAATTCAGCAAAGATTTTTGAGTATCTTCTGAAAAAGCAAATTGTTTTCTTATTTCCAAATCTGAATTTTTATGGTTAATACTTATACAATACATAATTTTATCTATCAACACCTTAAAAAACGTCCCTGCGGCATAAAACAACGCACAAGCATTATTTTAATACCACAGGGACTCAATGTCAACGCCGGCGAGCCGCCGGTGCCAAGACGCGGAATCGGTTTTGCAAGCAAAACCTCGACATTTATAAAAGAAGATGATTACCGCGGATGAAGTAACTACCGTAGCCGAATTGGCTTCGCCATTCGGCTCTACCGATTAGTTAACATACTTATTTAATAGAACGAAACTTTTAATTGTCTTAGAAAAGTTGACTAACTCATCGGTAGTCCATTGGGAATTTTATTACCCGCGGTAAAAAACTTCCCATACTCACTACAAGTGAGGCTTGCCGAGCGATCACGCGTCTTGGTTGCGGCGGCTCGCCGCCTTGAGCAAAACTGTTATCTGTCCTAAGGAAGTCTTTAAACTAAATAATGAATGAATCCTCATTAATAGCCTCATTATCGAGTATGTATACCGAATTGCCCTTTGTAACGAATATCTTATATACAAACACATCGACTTTTTCGCCTACTGTTACCTCTGCTTCGTTAAGCGTTCTTTTGGCAGTAAGCTTTGTACCGTTTACAGCTATTGTAAGCTCTGTATTATCGCCTCTGAAAGCTACTCTCTCAACTACTCCCTCAGCCGCAGAACTCTTATATTTTTGGTTTTCGTTCTTTTTAGTAACATCTAAAAATTCAGGTCTGATTATAGCCTTATCTGCACCGTCAATTTCCTTAAATGTACTGAATTTGCTGTAATCATCAACAAACGAAGCTTGTCCAAAAAATGATGCTGTAAAAGCTGTCTGTGGCTTTTGATATATTTCTATCGGAGAACCTTTTTGCTCGATTTTACCATGATTAGTTATGATAATCTCATCAGCAACCTCTATTGCCTCGTCTTGGTCGTGAGTTACGAATATGCTTGTAACGCCAAGCTTTTCTATCATTTCTTTCAACCAACTTCTTAGTTCTTGTCTGACCTTTGCATCAATAGCCGCAAAAGGTTCATCAAGAAGTAAAAGTTGTGGATTCGGTGCTAAAGCTCTTGCAAAAGCTACTCTCTGTCTTTGACCACCGGAAAGCTGGCTCGGATACCTCTTGCCTAAGCCCTCAAGACCGATAAGCTTTATAAGTTCGTTTACTCTTTCTTTTATGTATTTTTTATCAGCTTTTTGAACTTTAAGTCCGAAAGCGATATTATCATAAACTGTCATATAGCGAAAAAGCGCGTAATTTTGAAAGACAAAACCTATCCCACGCTTACTTGCAGGAATATTATTGACAACCTTACCGTCAATGATTATTTCTCCACTATCAGGATTTTCAAGACCTGCAATCATTCTTAATATAGTTGTCTTTCCGCTGCCGCTCGGACCTAAAAGACCTATTAACTTTCCTTTTTCAATTCCGAAATTAACATTATCAGACGCCTTAAAATCGCCGAAGGTTTTATTTATATTTTTCAGTTCAACATACATTTATATATCCTTCTTTCCTTTATATTCAACCACACTTCTTATTATCAATATAGCAATCGCCATAATGACAAGGATTGAGGATACTGCAAAAGCAGGAACATACTGAAATTCATTAAAGAGAATTTCCACATGAAGTGGAAGTGTATTTGTTTTTCCTCTTAGATGACCAGATAATACAGAAACCGCTCCGAATTCTCCCATAGCTCTTGCGGCACACAAAATAATACCATAAAGGAAAGCCCATTTTATATGTGGAAAAGTTATTCTGCGGAAAATTGTAAAACCATTTGCACCCATAAGTGCCGCAGCTTCTTCTTCGTCTGTTCCTTGAGCCTCAAGAACAGGTATAAGTTCTCTTGATATAAACGGAAATGTAACAAAAACTGTTGCAAGAACTACACCGGGAACAGCATAAACTATGCTTACATCAGCTTGTTGTAAAAGTGGATAAAGTATGCTCTGTCTGCCAAATGTAAGTATAAAAATCAAACCAGCGATAACAGGAGATACTGTAACCGGCAAATCTATAAGAGTGGTAAGAACTTTTTTGCCCTTAAATCTAAATTTTGTTATAGCCCAAGCCGCAAATACTCCGAATATTGTATTTACAGCTACTGCGATAAGAGTTGCTTCAAGAGTAAGGATAGTTGCTTTTACGGTATATTCATCTGTAATGGCTTTAACATAAACCTCCCAACCTTGTTTAAAAGCCTCTGAAAAAACTGTTATAAGGGGCAATATAAGCATTACAAAAAGAAATAATATACTTATTCCGATAAGTACACCCTTGACTATTTTCGAGCCCAATTTATTTTCGTGCATTATATTAACCCCCTTTCAGAATCTTTGTATTTCTTGCCTGAATAAGATTTATTACAAATAACAGCAAGAATGATACTGCAAGCATTACAAGTGCTATTGCTGTTGCACTTTTATAGTCGAACTCCTGAAGTTCTGACATTATTATAAGCGGTGTAATTTCTGTTTCATAAGGCTTGTTTCCTGCTATAAAAACTACACTGCCATATTCGCCAAGGCATCTGCCGAAAGCAAGTCCAAAACCTGTAAAAACTGCTGGTCTTATTTCAGGAAAGATTATTTTCCAAAATATTCTTGTTCTGCTCGCACCAAGCACTCCTGCGGCTTCTTCGTATGATGAATCAAGCTTTTCAAGTATCGGCTGAACTGAACGAACTACAAAAGGTATACCTATGAAAATAAGAGCAATCGTAATGCCAACCTGTGTATAAGCAATTTTAATTCCGAACTTATCGAAAAAGCTTCCTATCAAGCCATTATCTGTTGTAAGCGATGTAAGAGCCATACCGGCAACCGCTGTCGGAAGTGCAAAAGGAAGTTCTATCATACCGTCTATAATTTTCTTTCCCGGAAACTGATACCTTACAAGTACCCACGCTATAATAACTCCCATAACAGCGTTTATAAGAGAGGCTATAAAAGCTGTTATAAAGCTTACTTTAAAGCTTGCAAGAACACGCTCACGAGTTATAGTCTGAATAAAATCGCTAAAATCCATTTGAGCTGTATATATTACGAGTGACGCAAGCGGTATCAAAACCACAAGACTTAGTATAGAAAGCGTTACGCCCATAGACAATCCAAACAATGGGATTACTCTTTTTTTCGCTTTTTTCATTATTACACCTTATTTTTCATAAATTTGGTCGAAAACTCCGCCGTCTGCAAAGTGTTTTTCCTGAACCTTATCCCAACCACCGAAATCTTTAATAGTAACAAGATTAAGATTGAGGTCGAAAACATCTGAATATTGCTTTAAGATTTTTTCATTCGATGGACGGTAATAATTTTCTGCGGCAATCTTCTGTGCTTCGTCCGAATAGAGATAACTGAGATATTCAGTAGCGACCTCTCTTGTTCCTCGCTTATCAACAACTTCATCAACAACTGCAACTGACGGCTGTGCAAGAATACTTACGCTTGGTGTAACTATTTCATAATCATCAGGATAATCTCTTTTTGAAAGGAACGCTTCATTCTCCCAAGCGATAAGAACATCTCCCTGACCATTTTCTACAAAGGTTGTTGTAGCACCTCTTGCACCTGAATCAAGCACAAGAACATTTTTATATAGCTTTTTGATGAAGTCCTTAATCTTTGTTTCATCACCGTTATAAGCCTTATCAGCATAAGCCCAGGCTGCAAGATAATTCCATCTTGCACCACCTGATGTCTTCGGATTTGGTGTAATAACTCCAACGCCGTCTTTTACCAGGTCGCTCCAGTCTTTGATGTTCTTTGGATTACCCTTTCTGACAAGGAAAACTATTGTTGAAGTATATGGTGAACTATCGTTATCAAAATTATCTACCCAACCATCTTTAATCAAGCCGGCGTTTTGAATAGCCTTGACATCATATTCAAGTGCAAGTGTTACAACATCTGCCTCAAGTCCGTTTGCAACCTGTAACGCTTGCTTGCCCGAACCACCATGTGATTGAGTAACCTCAACATTTTGTCCCTTTTTTTCTTTCCAATGCTTTGCAAAAATTTCGTTATAAGCTTGATAAAGCTCTCTTGTCGGGTCATATGAAACATTTGTAATTGTTACCTTTCCCGAATTTTCTGATTCTGATGAAGAACTTGAACCGCAGCCTGAAAAAGCTGTTATAGTCAATGTTGCTGCCAATATTATACTTAAAACTCTTTTTTTCATTTTAAATCTCTTCTTTCTAAAATTTCATTTATTCAAAGTGCTTATATTGAGTATAAATTGACAACATCGACTATCTCTTAATTCAAAATTTCTTATAGGTCTTATAAATATCTTCTTCATCTCATAACCTCCTGAAATTTAAAGTTTATACCAACAGAGGAATTACTCTGTCAACACATAAAATAACCGAGAAAGCACCATGCTCCCTCGGCTGATTGTTATAAAACAATCAACACTGCCTCATAGGGAACATATCACTAAGCATAACCTTATGGCACATACAATTTATAATTTTCATTTTATATTCCCCTTTCGATAGTGAATTTTATTGTAAGAAAGTTCTTAAAATATAAAGCATATAATTTCAATAGGTTTTGTATGCGTTAATAATAACACTCTAAGCTAAATTTGTCAATGCAATTTTTGCTATTTTTTTGAAATTCAGAAATTTGCTAAAGATTAACCAATTATAAAATTGAATCATATGATTTTTAGGCATATTTTCACAATATTAAACAAAAAAATAGACAGTACCATAAAAACAGTACTGTCTATCAAAATATTTTCAAATAAATTTTTATTTATCTGTAAGGCACTTTACGATAACTGCCTTCTGTGCGTGAAGTCTGTTCTCTGCCTCGTCAAAGATTTCAGCGGCATGAGCTTCAAATACATCAGCAGAAATTTCCTCGCCTCTGTGTGCTGGCAAGCAGTGTTGTACAATAGCGTCAGGCTTTGCATAGCTCATAAGTTCCTCATCAATGCAGTAGCCTGCGAATGCCTTCTTGCGTTTCTCAGCTTCGCCCTCTTGTCCCATAGATGCCCATACATCTGTGATAACAACATCTGCACCGACAACAGCCTTATTAGGCTCTCTTACCATCTCGAATTTATCACCAAAGCCCTTTGCAAACTCAAGTACAAGTGGGTCAGGCTCATAGCCCTCAGGGCAAGCTACTGAAATAGACATTTCCATCTTCAAAGCACCGACAATAAGTGAATTCATCATATTATTGCCGTCACCGATAAATGCCATTTTCTGTCCTGCAAGTTTGCCCTTATACTCACGAATAGTCATAAGGTCAGCAAGAATTTGACAAGGGTGGCAGAAGTCTGTCAAGCCGTTGATTATAGGAATAGAGCCGTACTTTGCAAGGTCCTCAACCTCAGACTGCTTGAATGTACGAATCATAATACCGTCAAGATAGCGTGAAAGTACCCTTGCTGTATCCTGAACAGGTTCACCTCTGCCAATCTGCATATCATGTGCAGAAAGGAAGATTGGAAGTCCGCCGAGCTGATACATACCAACTTCAAAAGATACTCTTGTTCTTGTAGAAGCCTTTTCAAAAATAAGACCGAGAGTCTTACCCTCAAGATACTTATGTTCGATACCATGCTTTTGCTCATATTTAAGCTGGTCTGCAAGATTAAGAATTTCACAGATTTCCTCATGAGAGAGGTCGAGCATTTTTAAAAGATGTTTCATTGGATTTGCCTCCTTATATAGCGTTTAAAATTATTTCAATTATACTTCTGAAAGAACCTCATTCAGAATTGCCAAACCTTTGTCGATTTCCTCGTAGCTGATATTAAGCGGTGGAAGAAGTCTGAGAAGTGTCTTTGCGGTAAGAATGAGCAAGCCCTTTTCAACACAGCGGTTTGCAAGGACCTTAGCTTCACCCTTTTCGAGAACTATGCCTATCATCATACCAAGTCCACGAACCTCTTTGACATTCGGCATTGAACTAAGCTTCTCTTTGATATAAGCGCCCTTTTGGGATACTTCCTTCAAAAATTCTTTTGTAGTAACTCTGCTGAGAACCTCCAGAGAAGCCGCACAAGCAACAGGATTTCCGCCAAAGGTTGTGCCATGAGTACCGGCACTGAGAACGCCGGAAAGCTTTTCACTGCATATGCAAGCACCAAATGGAAGTCCTCCTCCAAGTCCCTTAGCAGTTGTTATTATGTCAGGAGTTACACCATATTGCTCATAGCAATAGAATGTTCCTGTTCTTGCAACGCCTGTCTGAACTTCATCAATCATAAGCAAAATATCATTATCACGACAGATTTTTGCTGTCTCCCAAACGAAAGGCTTTTGCAATGGATTAACTCCGCCCTCGCCTTGAATAAGCTCTATAAAAACTGCACAGACAGTATCGTCAATAAGATTACGCAAGCTTTCTATATTATTTGCCTCGGCGTATTCAAAGCCCTCAGTAAATGGGAAAAAATAATTATGGAAAACATCTTGTCCGGTTGCGGCAAGAGTTGTAACAGTTCTTCCGTGGAAAGAATTTACAAGAGTAATAATCTTGTTGCGTTTACCGCTGTATTTTTCAAAGGCATATTTTCTCGCAACCTTAATTGCACATTCGTTAGCCTCTGCACCCGAATTACAGAAAAATACTTTAGATAAGCCTGTAAGCTCAACAAGCTTTTTAGCTACTTCAACCTGAAGCGGATTGTAGTAAAGATTAGACATATGCTGGATCTTTCCTGCCTGTTCAGAAATAGCCTTAACAAGTCCTTCATCACTATATCCGAGGCAGTTTACACCTATTCCGCTTGTGAAATCTATATATTCCTTGCCCTCAACATCTTTTGCGACAGCACCCTTACCTTCTGCCAAAGCTACCGGAAATCTTCCGTAGGTTGGCATAAGATATTCTGCTTCTTCTTTTTTAATTTCTTCAAAGGTCATTTACATTACCTCCTCTTTCACCCAAAAGATGAAATCAATAAAACATTGTTCCTATACCCTCATCAGAGAAAAGCTCTATAAGAATTGAATGAGCAATTCTTCCGTCAATAATATGAGCTCGTTTAACTCCTCTTCTCACAGCCTCTACACAGCAATCTATCTTCGGAATCATGCCACCCGAAATAATGCCCTCACGCTTTAATGACGGAACATCGCTGACATTTACAACAGGAATAAGAGTTTCTTCGTCGTCCTTATCACGCAAAAGTCCACGAATATCTGTCATAAGAATGAGTTTTGCTGCACCAAGCTTTGCCGCAATCTGAGCAGCTGCGAGGTCAGCATTGATATTAAATACATCTCCGTTATAACCGCCCGCAACTGTTGCAAGGATAGGTATATAGCCATTATGTATGGTATCCTCGATAACCTCTGTATTAACCTCTGTGATTTCGCCGACATAGCCTAAATCTTCAGAAGCTATAAGCTTTTCAGCCATCAACATTCTGCCGTCAAGACCACAAAGTCCCATAGCCTTACCGCCATGCTGTTCAAGAAGCTGTACAAGGCTCTTATTAACCTTACCTGCAAGAACCATTTGCACAATATCTATGGTTTCTTTATCTGTTACACGCAAACCATTTGCAAATCTGCTTTCCTTGCCGGTTTTCTTGAGCATTTCGCTGATTTCAGGACCACCGCCGTGAACCAAAACAACATTAACTCCAACAAGCTGCATAAGAACTATATCACTCATAACAGCGTCTTTGAGTTCAGGTGTTACCATAGCGTTTCCGCCGTATTTTACAACAATGGTCTGTCCCGAATATTTCTGAATATATGGCAAAGCCTGTATTAAAACTTGGGCTCTGTCTGCATTTGAAATTTTATACATATTTCCGCAACCTCTTTAGCTTCTGTAATCGCCGTTAATTTTAACATATTCATATGTCAAATCACAGCCGTATGCTTCAGCAACACCGTTGCCGTCATTAAGTTCAACAACAATGTCAATCTCGTCCTCTGTGAGAACTGTCTTTGCAAGTTCCTCAGAGAAGTCTATGCCTGCACCATTCTTGCAAACATCAACCTTACCAGCCTTTGATGCAAAGCTGACATCAACCTTGTTAATATCAACATCACAGCCTGAATAGCCGATAGCACAAAGAACTCTGCCCCAGTTTGCATCTGAACCAAACATAGCCGCTTTTAAAAGACTTGAACAAACAACGCTCTTTGCAACGCCTTTTGCATCTTTTTCAGTCTTTGCACCGCTTACCTTGCAAACAAGAAGCTTAGAAGCACCCTCGCCGTCCTTAGCCATTTCTTTAGAAAGCTTTCTGCAAAGCATTGTAAGAGCCTCAACAAAAATGTTGTAATCCTCATTCTGCTCTGTAATTTCAGCATTTCCTGCAAGACCCGAAGCCATAACAGCAAGTGTGTCGTTTGTTGATGTATCGCCATCAACACTTACCATATTAAAGGACTTATCAGCAACAGTCTTTACGGCAATTTTAAGCATATCAGAAGAAATTGCAGCATCTGTAGTTATAAAGCAAAGCATTGTTGCCATATTAGGGTGAATCATACCGCTGCCCTTTGCTATACCGCCGATATAAACTGTCTTTCCGCCAATTTCAGTCTCGACAGCGTATTCCTTCTTAACGAGGTCAGTTGTCATAATAGCTTCAGCAGCATTTGTCGCACCTTCTTTAGAAAGTGCAGAAACAAGCTCAGAAATAGAATTAGCAATAGGCTCAATCGGAAGCTTTTGTCCGATAACACCTGTTGAACCTACGATGACATCTTTTGCATTAATATTAAGAGCCTTTGCAACCAAAGCACAAGTTTTCTCAGCAACCTCTACACCGTCAGAATTACAAGTATTTGCGTTTCCGCTATTACAGATAACTGCCTGAGCAGTACCGTTTTCAAGGTTAGCTCTTGTTACAAGGATAGGGGCACTCTTTACAAGGTTAGTTGTATAAATTGCGGCAGCTGCACAAGGCTTTTCACAATAGATAAGAGCAAGGTCACGCTTATTCTTATTCTTTCTTATACCACAATGTACACCAGAAGCCACAAAGCCCTTAGGAGCTGTTACAGAACCGTCGACAAACTTAATTGACATTTTTCATCATCCCTTAAAAAATCAATGTATTTATAGCTTAGAATGCAGGAGGAACTATTACAAGTCCTGTCTTTTCGTCCAAGCCAAAAATTATGTTCATATTCTGAATTGCCTGACCAGCCGCACCCTTAACCATATTATCTATGGCTGAGGTAACTATGAGAGTATTTGTGCGTGAATCAATATGAATTGAAATATCGCAGAAATTAGAATACTTTATGTTATGAATATCAGCATAAGCGCCGTCAGGAAGAACTCTTACAAAGTATTCGTCCTTATAGAAGTCTTCATATGCCTTGCGGATTTGCTCCTTTGTTACACCCTCATTAATACGAGAATAGCAAGTGGAAAGTATTCCTCTGTTTACAGGAAGAAGATGAGGTACAAAAGTAATTGTAACCTTTTCACCTGAAAGCTTAGATAAAGTTTGCTCAATCTCAGGAGTATGTCTGTGAGCACCAGCCTTATATGCGTGGAAACCCTCGTTGAGTTCAGGATAGTGATTAGCCTGTGAAAGACCTCTGCCAGCACCGGTTACACCGGATTTTGAATCTATTATAATTCCTGCTGTTGAAACCAGCTTATTTACAATCGCAGGAGCAAGTGCAAGCGGAGCACCTGTTGTATAGCAACCAGGGTTAGCAATAATTTTGCTGTCCTTAACATTATCTCTGAAAAGTTCAGGTATACAGTAAACGGCTTTTTTATGAAGTTCCTTATCAAGGAATTCACCGTTGTACCATTCCTTGTATTCGTCCTCGCTCTCAAGACGGAAATCCGCTCCGAGGTCAATAAAAGCCTTTCCAGCTTTATCGCAAGTTGCTGCAAGCTCTTGTGAAAGTCCGTGTGGAAGTGCTGCAAAAATAACATCAGATTTTTCTACAACTTCATCTGCATTTTTGCATTCCATATCGCATAAGCATCTGTATGATGGATAAACCTCAGAAAGCTTCTTTCCCTCAAAGCTAACAGAGCTTATTGCGGAAATTTCCACATTCGGGTGTGTTGTCAAAAGGCGTACAAGTTCTGCACCAGCATAGCCTGTCGCACCGATAATTCCTGCCTTTATTTTCATTATCAATATCCCCTATTAAACTTAAAATTCCATAAATGCGATATTATCAAAATAGTAATTAACTGCATCTATAAGCTGTTCAACTGTCAAATCGCTTCTTTGACCAAGTGAATTTACGATTACATCTTGAAGCGCCTCGCAGGTTGTGACGCACTTCATCTGATGCTTAACAGCATATTCAGGAAGAATTTCTTCTCCTGTTTCGTCGTCATAATCAGGATAGTCAAAAATATAGCATTCAGTATTTGGCTCAAGCTTTTCCTCAACAGTGTATATGCACCAGTCATCATCTTCAATAAGCTTTTCATTGCCAAATTCAAGGTATATATCTTTCATCTCTTCAATAATATCCTTAAATGAACGGCTTTTCTCTTTAATCATAAAATTTCCTCCGCAAAAACAATCAAGCAATTATTTCTCTTACACGCTTAACCTGAGCCTTTACATTTTCAGGAGCAGGACCGCCAAGAACCTTTCTGCCGTTTACGCAGTTTTCAAGAGAAATTGCATCATAAACGCCATCATCAAAGGTATCACAAATTTTCTTGTATTCCTCGATAGGAAGAGTTTCAAGTGTTAAGCCCTTTTCTATGCAAAGAGCAACGAGTGTACCGGTTGCCTTATACGCATCGCGGAATGGAAGTCCTTTTTTAACAAGATAATCGGCACAATCTGTTGCATTTATAAAACCGTGTGCAGCAGCCTTACGCATATTTTCCGGAATAGTTTTCATTGTTTCTATCATCGGAGTAAAAGCTGTAAGGCACATCTTAACTGTATCAACAGCATCAAATATAGACTCTTTATCTTCCTGCATATCCTTGTTATAAGCAAGTGCAATACCCTTCATAACTGTAAGCAAGGTCATAAGGTCGCCGAAAACTCTTCCTGATTTTCCACGAACAAGCTCTGCTATATCAGGGTTTTTCTTCTGTGGCATAATGCTTGAACCTGTTGAAAATGCGTCATCAAGCTCAACAAATTTAAATTCCCAACTGCACCACATAATAATCTCCTCAGAGAAACGAGAGAGATGAACCATTATAATAGAAAGCGCAGATGCAAGCTCCATGCAAAAATCTCTGTCAGATACACCGTCAAGGCTGTTTTGAGAAATTCTGTCAAAGCCAAGTAAACGAGCTGTTATAGTTCTGTCTATCGGATATGTAGTAGTAGCTAAAGCACCGCTTCCGAGTGGCATTTCGTCCATACGACCATAAGCCGACTCAAGCCTGCTAATATCTCGGAGAAGCATTTCTGCATAAGCCATAAGATGATGTCCGAAAGTAATCGGCTGTGCTCTCTGAAGATGAGTATATCCAGGCATAACAACGGACGCATTTTCTTCTGCCTTATCGCAAATAACCTTTACAAGCTCTTTTACCATAGAAACCAAGTTTTTAGTTTCCTTTTTGAGATAAAGTCTTATATCAACAGCAACCTGGTCATTTCTGCTTCTTGCTGTATGAAGTCTTTTACCTGTACTGCCCAATCTTTCAGTAAGTTCACCCTCAATAAAGGTATGAATATCTTCCGCATTAGGGTCAATCTCAAGCTTGCCGCTTTCTATGTCAGCAAGGATTCCCTTTAAGCCCTCAATAATGAGTTCGGATTCTTTTTTATCAATTATTCCGACCTCACCAATCATCTCAGCGTGGGCAATACTACCCTCTATATCCTCTTTATACATTCTGCTATCGAATGAAATTGATGAATTAAAGTCATTTGTTTTTTTATCTATTTCTTTAGAAAAGCGTCCTGCCCATAGCTTCATATCATATTCTCCTTGATTTATATAAAATAACATTCGGGCGAATACCGCATTTTATCCCAAAATACGGTACACGCCCAAACAGAAAATTTATTTTGCGACGGATTTCCGCATAAAATCTATGCTCTTATCGAATAAATTATTGCTTAAAATATTCGTAATAAATCAGCCACCCGCATTATTTATCGTAACGGAAGCCTTTCTTGCCCTGAACCTTGATTGGAAGTCCGAAGAGGTTGATGAAGCCTGCGCTATCCTTCTGGTCATAAACTTCATCTTCATCAAATGTTGCAATATCCTCATCATAGAGTGAATATGGAGATGTAACACCTGCATCAATGATGTTGCCCTTATAAAGCTTAAGCTTAACATCGCCTGTTACCTGCTCTTGTGTTGAATCAACAAAAGCTGAAAGAGCCTTTCTGAGCGGTGTATACCACTGACCAAAGTAAACAAGCTCTGCAAAACGAAGTGCAACATTCTGCTTGTAGTGATATGTATCTCTGTCAAGAGTAAGCTCCTCAAGCTTGTTGTGTGCGTGGTAAAGGATTGTTCCACCCGGAGTCTCATAAACACCACGGGACTTCATACCAACAAGTCTGTTCTCAACGAGGTCAACGATACCGATACCGTTTGCGCCGCCGAGCTCGTTAAGCTTCTTAACAAGCTCAACAGAACCCATCTCTACGCCGTCGATAGCTGTAGGAATACCCTTTTCAAAGTGAATTGTTACATAGGTTGGCTTATCAGGAGCCTGCTCCGGAGAAACTCCAAGTTCAAGGAAGCCTTCCTTATTATACATTGGCTCATTTGCAGGATTCTCGAGGTCAAGACCTTCGTGAGAAATGTGCCAAATGTTTCTATCCTTAGAATAGTTTGTTTCTCTTGTGATTTTAAGAGGAATGTTGTGTGCCTCAGCATAGTCGATTTCCTCATCACGAGATTTAAGGTCCCACTCTCTCCAAGGAGCGATAATCTTCATATCAGGAGCGAAAGCCTTAATAGCGAGTTCAAAACGAACCTGGTCATTACCCTTACCTGTGCAGCCATGGCAAATAGCGTCTGCACCCTCTGCAAGAGCGATTTCTACAATTCTCTTTGCAATGATAGGACGAGCGAATGATGTACCGAGGAGGTACTTATTTTCATAAACTGCACCGGCCTTAACTGTTGGGAAAACATAGTCCTCAATAAATTCCTTATTAAGGTCCTCAATATAAAGCTTAGAAGCACCTGTCTTCTTAGCTTTTTCCTCAAGACCCTCAAGCTCTGTTGCTTGTCCGACATCACCGGAAACAGCGATAACTTCGCAGTTATCATAGTTTTCCTTAAGCCAAGGAATAATGATAGAAGTATCAAGACCTCCTGAATATGCCAAAACTACCTTCTTTATATCTCCCATTTTATGTAACCTCCAAAATTATATTTGCACTATTTAGTGCGAAAGCCTTGTGGCTTTAGAACTTTGATAAGTATATTATACACTCTTTATGCAAAAAAGCAAGCCTTTTATTGCATATTTATTCGGGATTTTTAAAATTTTTTCCCTGTTTTAATTTAAAAGCAATATTTTACACAAAAATACCACTTATAAAAAGCCTTGTAAAATTTATATTTAAGTTGATTTCTTAGATAAAAAGCCCATAATAAGGCTTTAAATCCATATATTACTCTAAATTAAATACAAATTTTTCCAATAAGCAATCCAAACTAATTTCGGTCAGAAATTTATCTCTTTTTGCAGAAATATTCATATTATACAGCAATACCGCCCAGCGAAAAAAGCCATATAATGAGCTTTTAAGGGATTTTTTAGCATTATATAGTTATGCAAGTTTATACATAAAATCCATTTCAAAATTATCTCATAATAAACTTTCACCGAAACAAAAATAACCTGCCTTTTCAGACAGACTATCGTTTTAATTATAATTTATTTTCATCATTAGATTTATCGTCAGTAAAAGTGTCCCCTGCTGCCGCAACATATTCAAGACTATCCATATCAAGCTCCACTGCATCCGATGAATTCGGGAACTGAATAACATTGTTCTTTTTGCCAAAAAGTCTTGCTCTGAGCTTTTCTTTTAAATCTGTTTCCTTAGAAAAATCAGCCATTTTAATTTTTTCTTCAAAGCTTTTCATAATTAAAACTCCATTTCTATATTATTCGCATTTGATTTTTATACTTTTCATTAATATATACGAAAAAGCCTTTAAAAATCCACGCACTATTCAAAAAATATTTTTACAAGAAGTCACTCAGCGATTTTCCCTCTTCAAGTTTACGGCATTTCTGTAAAAGTCTACGAAGTCTTTCACTAACAGCTTTTGGTGCTATACCAAGTTTTTCAGCAATATCTCCATTTTTCATTTCCATAAAATATCTCATCGTAAGAAGTTCACGCTCTTGAGGTGAAAGTTGCTTCAGAATCATACTTACCTCTTGGTTTATATCATCATCAAACATTTCATAGCTGTCTTCTGTTGGTATTTCCACAGCTTCGTCAATAGAAACGCCCTGCTTTCTTGCATTACTGCGATATCTATCTGTAACCATATTTTTTGCAATAGTTGCAAGCCAAGTTTTTACAGAGGCTTTTTCCTCATCAAAGCGGTCATAATTCTCCATAGCCTTTATAAAAACCTCGCTGACAATATCTTCAGCACTCTCTTTATGTGGAAGCATCATATAAACAAGATTATATATGTAAGAAAATTGTTCTTCATACACTTGCTCAAATGACGGCTTACTTCTTTTTTTAAACATATATACCACTTCCTACGCTTACACTTTACTTATCAATTAATATTATATTAAAGCTATTTGTCACAGTCAAGGCATTATATCTAAAACATTCCATAAGAATTTTTTAATATAATGAAGTCTAAATTTCTCAAAAAAGTTCATTTCAACAATATACCTTGATCTTCGCAATATCTACTACGATTCTCACTGCTTGCAAATCATCTAAAAATCATAGTTGTTCTTCCTCAAGTTTGATAGTTTCTTCAAGCTAAAAACACATCAAGTTCTAAACTTTCTGAAAGTTCAAAAAACGCAAAAACTCTAAATCCTAAAATCTTCAAAAAATTCTGAATCTTTTGATTCACCTAAAACATATATTATACAGTTTGATTCTAACCAAGTAACAGAATATAATTGGACATATCTGTTGATAAGCAAGGCATTATTAAAAAACAAAAATGAATACCTTTCTGATAACTTTTTCTAAGAACAAGCAAGCGTTGACGGTAAGCAAAACTATACAAAGAAAGAGACGCCACTATCGTGTTTAAGATTCTATAATTAATAATAAAACTGAAACCTCAATAAAAACTGTAAAACTATAGCAACATTAATGTCCGTTCAATAAATTCTAATATAAAAAGGCTATACCAAAATGATATGTACCCTCTTTGCTGGACAAAACCAGTAAGGAGGGTTATTTTTATGCGTTATAGTTATGAGTACAAAAGAAATGCCGTAGAATTATATCGACAGGGTCAATGGCCTGATACACCAGATGGTCTAAGCACTAAGGCGTTTCATATAACAGTTCGTAAATGGGTTAGAATTGAGGATGCATGTGGTCCTGATGCATTAAGACACAAAGGGAATAACAAAGAATGGACTCCAGAGGAACGTTATGCCTTAGTTGCACGTGTTTTGGCTGGTGAATCTAACAAATCTGTTGCATTTTCTGCAGGAATAGGTGATGGTCTATTATATCAATGGGTTCACAAATATATGATTTTGGGATATAATGGTCTTGTAAATTGTAAGAAAGGTCGTCCCAAAAAGAATCTAGATATGAAGAAGATTAATTACAATAAGCCAAGGAAGTTAGAAGAATCAGAATATGAAGAATTAGTTAGACTTCGTGCCGAAAATGAATATATCAAGACAGAGATTGAAGTAATAAAAAAAGAGATCGCCTTGAGAGAAAAAAAGGAAGCTGCGCATCTCAAGGCGAAAAAGCGGCAATAATCAAAGAACTCAGAGAAAAAGGATATCAATTAAAGTATCTTCTTAAAGCTATGCAAATGGCTAAATCCACTTACTACTTTGAGCTTAGCAAAGAAGATGTTATTGCTGTAAAAAATGCGGATTTGGTTAAAGAAATCGAAATTATCTTTGAACAAAACAAATGCAGATATGGCGTTAGACGTGTCTACAGAGAACTACGTAATAGAGGCTATGAGGTGAATCACAAACGAGTACAGCGCATTATGCACGAAACTAGAATGATAGGCAAGCGTCCAAAGGAGAAATATCATTCTTACAAAGGTGAAATTGGAAGAATTGCTAGCAACATAATAGATAGAAATTTTACTGCCGATAAACCACTTCAAAAGTGGACAACCGATATATCTCAGTTCAATTTTTCTTGGGGTAAATGTTATTTGTCTCCAATACTTGATATGGCAACAAATGAAATAATATCTTATGACATCTCATTAAGCCCCAATATGGAACAAATAAAAAGAATGCTTGATCAAGCATTTAGAAGTTTCCCAAATGTAACTGGATTGATTTTTCATTCAGATCAAGGATGGCAATACCAGCACACTTACTATCAGAATTGTTTAAAAGAACATGGCATTATCCAGAGTATGTCACGAAAGGGCAATTGCTACGATAACTGTATTATGGAAACATTCTTTGGTAGGATGAAGAATGAAATGTATTATGGGTACGAAAATGCTTATAAAACATTTGATGAGTTTGCAAAAGCTGTCAAAGAATATATAGATTATTACAACAATAAAAGAATTCAGGCAAAAACAAAATGGATGCCTCCTGTACAATACAGGAAGACATCCATGTGTTCAGCTTAATTTATAAATATGTGTCCAGAATTCTGGGTACATATCAAAATCAAGGTATAGCCTTTTTTCATATCTTAAGGCAAATTCTAATTACATATATTACAATTTGAATTATTGCCAAAGCACTTCCAACCAAAAAAAACAAACTGTTTGCCAAACCATGTGCATGAAAAAGCTTCAGCGCAATTCCTCCTTTAAAAGGATAGAATAGCCTTACTTTTTTAAAGTTAAACATATCTATTATAAGATGTGATGCAAAACCTATCGCAAAATATGGGATTAAATCTTGCCAAATCATTCCAATAGATGCCGTAAGTAAAATCAATCCTAAAATAGAATGCATAAACGAACGATGTGGCTGTTGCTTCCCAAAAGCACATATGGCTATAAATAATATTGTTCCTATTGCAATTCGTGCATAGTTACTGTCGCTTATAATCTGCTTGATAATTCCTACGCTCCAAATCTGTTCAGCCGCAAATACTGCAATAATAATCAGAATAGAAACCGCAATAATCTTATTCGCATATTTATGTGAGTCAGATGTATCTACATCAATATCAGATATTAAAGCTCCTATGCCTCCAATACCAACTGCAAGTATTACATCTTGTAGAGTTTTTGGCTGTGTAAACATCAAACTTGAAGCAATTCCTACCGCAAAATGTGTTTTTCCTAACAAATATAAATTCCTCCCTTTTTGTTAAAATATAACTTTTATTATACAAATTTTTCAATGTCTATGCAATATATAGTAAGAATATATTTTTCTATATTAGAAAATCATCAACCAAATTCACTTACCATTGACAAAACCTTTAACGAGTATTATTATTTAAATAAAAGTATATGCTTAAAAAGCTGCTCTTAGGGTAGCTTTTTATTTTTGAGGTGAACAATGTGAAAATAAACAAAAAATATCTCGGAATCATCTACATTGTAATGTCGGCTTTCTGCTTTGCACTTATGAACACTTTTGTAAAGCTTTCCGGAGATTTACCATCTATTCAAAAAAGCTTTTTCAGAAATTTTGTTGCTATGATTTTTGCAGCAATCCTGCTAATAAAAAGTGGTGAAGGATTTAAATTCAAGAAAGAAAATATCGGTTTATTATTAGCTCGCTCAATATTCGGCACACTTGGAATCCTATGCAATTTTTACGCAATAGACCACCTTGTGCTCTCTGATGCATCAATGCTTAATAAAATGTCACCTTTCTTCGTAATAATTTTTTCACTTATCTTTCTTCACGAAAAAGTAAATAAAATTCAAACAGCAGCCGTTATCATAGCATTTTTAGGAAGCTTATTAATAATAAAACCAAGCTTCAATCTAACAGAATTTTTTCCAGCGCTTCTCGGCTTCATAGGTGGTTTAGGTGCCGGTGCAGCGTATACAGCAGTTAGGCGACTCGGCCAAAAAGGTGAAAACGGAAAATTTGTTGTATTCTTCTTTTCATGTTTTTCATGCATTGTAACACTTCCATTTCTAATATTTCAATATCACGAAATGAGTTTGCTTCAACTTATATATCTGATTTGTGCAGGATTTGCGGCTGCAGGCGGTCAGTTTTCAATTACCGCCGCATATTACCACGCGCCCGCAAAAGAAATTTCCGTCTATGATTATTCTCAGATAATCTTTGTAGCATTAATTGGCTTTATAGTCTTTGGTGATATACCAGATATATATTCTATAATTGGTTATATTATAATCTGCTCTATGGCAATTATGATGTTCATTTATAACAATCGAAAAAGCAAAACAGAAAAATAATTTTTACAAGAGAATTTCATTATTGAAATTCTCTTGTTGCTTTTTAAAATTTTTTTCTACATCTATTGACATAAAATATCATATTGGGTATTATTAAATTATAGAAATTACACTTTTTTGTTCTCAATGAGATTTTTACGAAATCAAAAACATAATTCCGTCAAATTTATGGATTAAGTTAAGATTGGTACTAAAGTACAAATCATTATTCAGAATTATGGCATTTTCGCAAAATTTCTGATGCAACCTTTTCAGGAAAAACTAAAGAGGTTCCACACGATTAAAATAAAAATAACTCTATAATATTCTCGCAGAATATATAAAGAAATTCGGAGATGATAATAATGCTTGCAATTAAAACAACAGATTTAACCAAAAAATATAAAGATGAAACTGTTGTAAACAAGTTAAATCTTGAGATTAAAGAAGGTCAACTTTTCTCGCTTTTAGGAGTAAATGGTGCCGGAAAAAGCACAACTATAAAAATGCTTTCCTGCCTCATACCACCGACACGCGGCGATGCTATACTTCTCGGCGACAGCATAAAAAAGGACAGCATTAAAGTTAAAGAAAAAATTAACGTATCCCCACAAGAAACCGCTATTGCTCCAAATCTTTCCGTAAGAGAAAACCTTGAATTTATTTCAAGTATTTACTGTCAAAATCGTAAAGAGGCTCGTAAAAACGCTGATAAAATAATTGAGGAATTTGGTCTTTCAGAAATAGAAAAAAAGAAAGCAAAATTCCTTTCAGGCGGTTGGCAAAGACGACTTTCCATCGCTATGGCTCTTATCTCTGAGCCTAAAATACTTTTCCTTGATGAACCTACGCTCGGTCTTGATGTTCTTGCAAGAAAAGAACTTTGGGATATCATTGAAAAATTAAAGGGCAAAATTACCGTAATCCTCACAACTCACTATCTTGAAGAGGCTGAGGCTCTTTCTGATGAAATCGGAATTATGGTTAAAGGTAAACTTATTGCATTAGGCACAGCCAAAGAAATTAAAGCCAAAGCAGGAAAAGAAAAATTTGAAGATGCCTTTATCACGCTTTGTGAGAACGGAGGAAATATTAAATGAGAACCTTATTTTTTTCACTCAGAAACGCAAAGGAAATAATTCGAGACAAACTGACAATATTCTTTGGCATAGGTTTTCCTCTTGTGCTCCTTTTTCTTCTTAGTATTATTCAGTCAAATATTCCTGTTTCACTCTTTGAGATTCAGGACTTAACACCTGGTATTGCTGTATTTGGACTTTCATTTATGACGCTTTTTTCAGCTATGCTAATTTCAAAGGATAGATGCAGTTCATTTATGTTCAGACTTTTCACATCACCAATGAAACCGACTAACTTTATCCTTGGATATACCATTCCAATGATTCCGATTTCTATCCTTCAAACAATTATATGTTTTGCAGTAGCACTTTTTCTTGGACTTAAATTATCTGTTAATTTACTTCTTGCGGTTGTTGTAATAATTCCAAGTGCAATATTCTTTATAGCATTAGGACTTCTTTGCGGCAGTCTTTTGAATGATAAACAGGTTGGCGGAATCTGCGGAGCAGTTGTAACTAACGTTTCAGGCTGGCTCTCAGGAATTTGGTTTGACTTAGACCTCATCGGTGGAACATTCAAGGATATATGCAATCTTCTTCCATTCGTACATGGAGTTAATGCTGCAAAATACGCTGTTAGTGGTGAATATTCAAAAATAATGCCAGAGCTCTATTGGGTAATTGGTTATGCAGTTGTAATCTTAGTAGCTGCAATTTTGATATTTACATATAAAATGAAAAACGGTTCTAAAACAAGCAATTAACTAATGGAAGTTCGATAGAAACTAAAATCTCGTTCAAATTACCATTACAAACATAGATACTTTTAAATAAGCTGAAACCGCCATTTCAATGGCGGTTTTTGTTTTTGTCAAGAATTATTAATAAATAATAAAACAGAATATTTAAGATAATATAGTAGATAAAACAACGCACTTTCTGCTTTTCTTTTAAGTAAATACTCCAACGAATATTTTTTTAAATTAGAATATTTAGAATAACTTTTAAATTCCTATAAAATGATTATAGAACATATTTAGTTTTTTCTGTTCTTGTTTTCTGAACAACTCTATTTTAACGACACTATCTCCCAATTTTATTATACAAACTAAATTTTTTATACAACTTTCGACTATTAAAAGTATTATAGTTAGGCTAAACTAAATATTTCCTACTAAAAAGATAGAAATTATCAAAATAACTATTGCATTTCCTATCGAATGGGTGTATAATTTTCCATACAATGGCAAAAGATATTAAAGGTCATTGTTAATATATATATTTGAGGTGAAATTTATATGAAGAAAATATATGCGGATAACGCCGCAACCACTCGTCTTTCTAAAGAGGCTCTTGATGCTATGATGCCTTATCTTACAGATTACTATGGAAATCCATCTAGTCTTTATTCACTTGGTGTAAAATCTCGTCAGGCTGTCGAGAATGCTCGTAATATTATTGCGGAGTGCCTTAATGCTGACCCTAAAGAAATCTTTTTCCTTTCCGGAGGAAGCGAAGCTGATAACTGGGCTATTAAGGGTGCCGCTCATCTTAGTGCTAAAAAAGGCAAAAAACATATCATTACTTCAAAATTTGAGCATCATGCTGTTCTTCATACTCTCGATTCTCTCAAAAAAGAGGGTTTTGAAGTAACCTACCTTGATGTTCACGAAAACGGCATTATTCGCCCTGAAGAACTTGAAAATGCTATTCGTGAAGATACCGCTCTTGTAACAATTATGTTTGCTAATAATGAAATTGGTACAATTCAACCTGTAAAAGAAATCGGCGAGATATGCAAAAAGCATAAGGTTATTTTCCATACAGACGCTGTTCAGGCCGTCGGTGCTATTCCTGTTGACGTTAAGGAAATCGGCTGCGATTTGCTATCTATATCAGCACATAAATTTCATGGTCCTAAAGGTGTTGGAGCAATCTTTATGCGTAAAGGTTTAAGACTTCCTAACCTTATTGATGGCGGTGCTCAGGAAAGCGGTCGCCGTGCCGGCACTGAAAATATTGCAGGTGTAGTTGGTATGAGCGTTGCTCTTAAGCATTCTTGCGAGGTTATGGCTGAAAGAAACGCAAGACTTGAGAAAATGCGTGACAGACTTATTGACGGACTTTTGAAAATAGACCGTTCAATAATAAATGGCGACAGAGTTCACAGACTTCCTGGAAATGTTAATATGTGTTTTCACGGACTTGAAGGTGAATCTCTTCTTCTCTCTCTCGACCTCAAGGGCGTTTCAGCATCATCTGGTTCTGCTTGCACATCAGGCTCTCTTGACCCGAGCCATGTTCTCTTAGCAATCGGACTTCCTCATGAAGTTGCACACGGCTCATTAAGACTTAGCTTCAGCGATGAAAATACTGAAGAAGATATAGATTATCTCTTAGAGATTATCCCACCAATAGTAACAAGACTTCGTTCTATGTCACCATTATGGGAAAAGATAATTAAAAATTCATGATTTATTATTTTAAGATTTATATATAGAAAGGTTGAATATAAATGGCATACAGTGAAAAGGTTATGGACCACTTTGCAAACCCGAGAAATGTCGGCGAACTTCCCGATGCGAACGGAATTGGTGAAGTTGGAAACTCACGCTGTGGAGATATAATGAAGATGTATATTAAAGTTGAAAACAACATTATTGTTGATGTCAGCTTTAAGACTTTTGGCTGTGGTGCGGCTATTGCGACAAGCTCTATGGCAACAGAGCTTATCAAAGGCAAATCAGTAGACGATGCTCTTAAACTTACAAATAAAGCTGTTATGGAGGCTCTGGACGGTTTACCACCGGTTAAGGTTCACTGCTCAGTTCTTGCTGAACAAGCTATCAAAGCAGCTCTTAGTGACTATTATCGCAGACAAGGCATCGACCCAGAACCAATCGTAGGCAAAATTGAAGAACATGATGAACATGGTGAAGATTCCTGCCACTAAACTAAAACTCAACTTATCCTTGGTAAGTTAATTAAAGTTCATAGCTTAAATATTATATGTGATTCAAAGGTTAAACACTTTTGAATCACATTTTTTATTGATTCGTCATCAATCAAATACAATAATTCAGCTATACCACCTTGAATAATTAAAAATAAAAAAAGTGGCTGTCGCATTTTTATTTGCGACAGCCACTACTAATTTTCTATAATACTTGTAAAAGCCAATTACATTGGACTCAATCCTTATCTAAATTTCTGAATCACCCACTATCATAATCCAAACGCCGTCAACAGTCCGCAGCCTTTCGGAAAATGACCCTCTATGAATAATCCGTAGTTAAAATTAAGAGTCAGCATATACTATGCCATAGGACTCAATCCTTATCTTGATAAATTTGGTTCTCGACGGACGAGTCGAAATCCAATATTCGCAAAAACGAAATGCGTCCGAAAAGGAACATATATAATAATGTTCAATATTCGACTACCTGCTTTTACACAAGCCATAACGCTTAATTCAAACCATCCGATAAGAATGGACACCCGATAAACAATTTATCAAGTGGAACTTTCGTTGCGAAGAAAAATCGATATAAATAACATCTGCTATAAAAAGCTTCCCATTTCAAAATTTAGGCATTCACCGAATGTCAATCGGCATATCCAACACATACACTGTTAACATTTTGTACCTGTGGAAATATTAAGTTGTAATCTGCGTTATGAAGTATCTATCATCACGACAGGACTAAAACGCTCCTATCCGAAATTGAAATCGTTTCAAAGCATTTATGCCACATACAACGGCTATGTAATAACCTGATGCTAAAGAGCCATAATAAATATGGAATAGAGTATCGCTCGGTTAAAGAAAAATTCGCTTTTACTTGGAATTTCTCATTTCGGAGACCTCAATCCTATACGGTTTAAGGTCATTTAAACTAACTGGTTCTATATCGCCCATAGGACTGCCTCCTTTCAGAAATTGAACAAGGAACTTCATAGACTAAATATATTAAAGCACCTCTCAAGATTGGCCCTGCCATATCATAAGATTTAACAAATGTAAGGCTAAAGCCAACGGAGTGAGCATTCAAAGAATTTAATCTTAAAATTTTGTGCCTTAAAAACTAATTTAGTGGAACTATTCTTTATTTAGTTCCTTTCCTTAAGCTCAATTATATTATATCACGTTCTTAGCAAATGTCAATAGTTTTTTTGAACTTTTTTTATTTTTTGTAGATTTAATAAACTATAAATAACCTCTTGACTTATACAAGATTTTGTTGTAAAATAACATTACAAATGAATCACGATATTAAATATGAAAAGAGGCTTTGTCTATGAGCAACGAAGAATTTGAAAGCTTTGAGCCGGATCTCATCTCCCTTTTGGATGAAGAAGGTAACGAATACGAGTTTGAAATCCTCGATGAAATTGATTTTAAGGATTCTCACTTCTATGCACTTATGCCACTATTCGATCTTCCGGAACAGGATATAGATTCCGAAAACACATATATGATTTTTGAAGCTGTGGAGGACGAAAAAGGCGAACCTCAGCTTGCTGAAATCGAAGACGATGCTCTTATTGATGAGCTTGCTGAAATCTTCGAAAGCCGTTTTGATGAAGCTTATGACGAAGATGCTGAAGGCAATGATGAATAATCTCATCTCTACCAAGCATACTATTTATAGCAGGCGGTTTTAAGACTGTTTGTTTAAAATTGAATTTCTGCCCGATTCGTGGACTGTGTCTAAATAACCCTACAACTTTTTTCTCGGGAGCTTACCTCCTACGGCGGATTGCAGACCTCCCGCTTTTGCGGAAGAAGGGAGCGTGAACCCGCAGGGGTGGCACCCACCTGTCTAATCCAGTAGGCAGGTTATTATTGACACAATACGGTTGGGCGGATTTTTTTATTTTACAAAAACTTCAAAAAAATTATTTTTTCTCTTGATTTTTTCTAAACGTTAGTGTATAATATTGAAGTGCCAAAAATTTGGAGAGTTGTCCGAGCTGGCCGAAGGAGCACGATTGGAAATCGTGTAAACGCCAAAAGCGTTTCGAGGGTTCGAATCCCTTGCTCTCCGCCATAAGTCCACCGTAATTTTGATAGAATTACGGTGGACTTTTTCTATGCCCGAAAACCGCTTGAAATAAGGCTTTTCGGCTATTCCGCACATAAGCGAACCCCGCTGCAGAGCAATTCTGCGGCGGGGTTTCGTGCGTTTTATAGGGTTCGTGGACTTCTATGCCGTTGTAATCGTTAAACGGCTGAGGTAATCGTTGAACTACTGGGAATATTCGTTAAACTACCGAGGTAATCGTTAAACAGCCGAGTTCTGATAATACCCCTTATGAGAAAATCGGCGATGAAGTGCGGTCGTTGGCGGATTTAGTGCCTTTTGAGATACCGTCATCTTGGGAATGGTGCCGGGTAGGCGATCTTTTCTCAAATATGTCTGGGCTTGCGTACAAAAAGGATGCCCTCGCTATAAAGGCGGACAAAATGATAAGGGTACTGCGTGGCGGAAATATCGGTGAGGAACAGTTCCTTTTTAAGGGCGACGATGTCTTCATCTCAAGCGAGCTCGTAAAACCAGAGCTGTATTTGAGAAAAAACTATATGATCACGCCTGCAGTTAGTAGCCTGGATCACATCGGCAAAATCGCACTCATAGACAAAGATTATTCCGACACGGTTGTTGGCGGTTTTGTGCTTATGCTCATACCACACTTTAACGACGATGTCGTATCAGAATATCTGCTTTACGCTTTTGCTGCTAAACACCATCGTGATAACTGCCGAAACATTACACACAAATCCGGACAAGCGTTTTATAACCTCTCTCGTGAGCAGATGATGAATCTGCCAGTCCCGATTCCGCCACGCGAGGAAATGGGACGGATTATTGCGATGCTGAAACGAGTGCTCCCCAAGGTGGCAGATTACGCTGTTGTGGACACAGCGCTCCAAAATCTCAATGGCAGTTTCCCAGAGGCTCTCAAGAAGTCGATACTGCAAGAGGCAGTCCAGGGCAAGCTGGTACCACAAGACCCGTCTGACGAGCCTGCAGAGGCTCTGCTGGAGCGTATCCGGGAGGAAAAACAGCGGCTCATCAAAGAGGGCAAAATCAAAAAGGACAAGCACGAATCCGTCATTTTCAGACGGGATAATTCTCATTATGAGAAGTTGGATGGTGTGGAGCGCTGTATCGACGATGAACTGCCCTTTGAGATCCCCGAAACTTGGGAGTGGGTACGGCTCGGAACTGTTTTTCAACACAACACAGGAAAAGCCTTAAACGCCGCAAATCGGGACGGCGAAAAGCTCACCTATATTACGACCTCCAACTTATACTGGGATCGTTTTGTTTTGGATAACCTCAAAACCATGCCCTTTACGGATTCAGAGGTCGATAAATGTACAGTACAACAGGGCGATCTCTTAGTTTGTGAGGGTGGGGATATCGGTCGTGCAGCTATCTGGGGAAGCCCCGAACCCATGCGTATTCAAAATCATATTCACAGACTACGAGCTTATGTGCCTGTCTGTACTCGGTTATTTTACTATCTCTTTTACCTTTACAAAGGCGCAGGCTGGATTGGCGGAAAAGGCATAGCTATTCAAGGCTTATCCTCCAATGCAATCCACAATCTGCTGTTCCCGTTACCGCCACTCCACGAACAAGAACGCATTGTCAGCGCCATCGATACGGCGCTCAGCATAGTACAGAAACTGTAAAACAACCAGGCATACGCAAAAGCAGTGCGTATGCCTGGTTTCCTTTTACCAGTCTATGACCTCATCGACGATGGCTCGTTGCTCGGTCGAGGTTTTGCGGAGATAAATGCGGGTGGTTTCGATACTTTCGTGTCCCATAAGGTCCGCGAGGAATGCGATGTCGTTGCAGCGCTCCAAGAAGCTCTTTGCAAAGCGGTGCCGGAAGGAATGCGGGTAAATGACCACCGGGTCTATGCCATACCGGACTGCCAGCTTTTTTAGTTGCCCTGAGATGCCTCTTGTGGTGATTCTGTCACCGTATTTGTTCAAAAAAATGAAGCCGCTTTCTTGGTGCTTATCGTTCAGCCAAGAAAGGGCTTCATTTTGCAGAGCCTTGGGTATGTATATTCGTCGGAGTTTACCGCCCTTCGAATATAAGTCCAAATGCCCCAGTTTGATGTGTTCCACCTTGATCTGTATGAGCTCACTGACTCGTGCGCCGGTAGCGGCCAGGAAGCGTATTACAAAGTACCAGAAGAGCTCGTCATCCCGCTTGAGGCAGTTTTTGAAATACTCATAATCTGCTTCGCTAATGACATTTTCCAGAAAGGCTTTCTGCTGCACTCGTACAAACGGCATTTTCCAGCTCTCTTTGCCAATGCTCTCCAAGTAGCAGTTGATTGCCCTCAGACGCAGATTGACGGTCTTAGGCTTGTAGTTCTCAATCAACCACACCTTATACGCCCGCAGGTTCTTTTTCGTGATACCATCGTACTGCGAGCTGTATTGCCTAATGGCAAAAAGGTACGAGGATATCGTGTTTTCCGAGAGGTTTGTGCCTCTCAAGTGTCTTTCGAATTCTTCTATCATAGTGAAAGACCTCCTTTCACTATGATATTATACCGTGTTCCTTTTACAGCCCTTTGACCAGAGGGAGCAATTCCACGATCCGCTGGACGATGCGGTGCTGTTCTGCAAGCGGAGGTAGTGGAATAAGAAAGCGTTCAATTCTGGCTATTGCCAGCTTGGGTTGCCCGACCTGTGTTGTTGCCGCTGCGATTTGCTCTTGAATCAACCCAGACTGAAGCACTTTAATGAGCCAATCCTGATTCACGCCAGCAAGAACAAGCCTATCTGCATTTTCGGTCAGATTTGCACCATCGAGCTCGTCTGGGATTTTTCCAACTCGTCCAATCGTCCCGGCGACAGTAATAAAAACGTCGGTCTTATTGATTATGTACCTTGAAATCGAGGGATAAATATCTTCTGGGACATACAATAGCCGGTCGGTTGATACACCGCCATCCGTCATATCTGACACACGGATATAGACATGACCCGTGTTGCATTCGGTTAGTTTTCTACCTGCTGGAATTCTCTTGCCTCCCAGAACCGCAGCAATTGTTCCAAGGCGGCACCAGCACCAGTTTTCCGGTATTTCAAACGGCAGTTCCTCGTCGATACAGCGCTCCACGCCGTCCAACTTCTCATAATGAGAATTATCCCGTCTGAAAATGACGGATTCGTGCTTGTCCTTTTTGATTTTGCCCTCTTTGATGAGCCGCTGTTTTTCCTCCCGGATACGCTCCAGCAGAGTCTCTGCAGGCTCGTCGGACGGGTCTTGCGATACCAGCTTACCCTGGACTGCTTCTTGCAAAATCGACTTTTTGAGGCGCTCTGGGAAATTCACATTAAGCTCAGTTACTTTTTGCTCCGCCGCACCATAATCGAGCAACGGTGTGGTCAATTCATGTAGCTTATCAAAAATGCGCTTCTGCTCCATTATTGGCGGTAACGGAATCAGTAGGGCGTCCAAACTATCCGAGTTGAGTGTGTTACCCTTGATTGCCGATTTGGTATCACCACTTTGCGAGAGAAGCGGCAGCGTAGCGAACAGAAACATCGTAGTTATCTTATCGGGATCAACAAACGGGTATATTGAAATGATGGCTTCGTTATGAAATGCATCGATTCCCAATATTGACACCTTTCCGACCGTCAATTTGAAACTCATCAACAAAGTACCAGCCTTGCTGATTTTCCCTTTGAAGGTATTTTCAGCCGCAAAGCTGTTGACACATTCTTTAGTTGCAGTCACAGTCCCATCCGCCACCAAATCCGCAATAGAAACCCAAGGGAGCGTACCGTTGCTCCAGTATTCCGTCTCTTTCCGTGGAGGCGTTTTTCCCATCGAATAGTCGACTAAATCTTTAAATCGAACCCACTCCCAGCTATCAGGAATATCGAAGGGAGTATCCACGGGGTACACTTCATCGCCGATTTTCTCATAAGGGGTATTATCGGCACCTTTGAAGATAACGGAGGGGTTCTTTTCACGCTTGATTTTCTTCTCTTTGATGAGCCGCTCTTTCTCCGTGCGGATGCGTTCCAGCAGAACGCTGGCGGGCTCGTCATTCGGGTCCTGCGGCACGAGCTTGCCCTGAACAGCCATCTGGAGAATGGAGTTTTTCAGTTGCTGCGCAGTCATTCGTCGCCCTCCTCCGTAATGTCGATGCCAAGGATATCGGTAATCTGGGCAAGGATGCGGTCAATGTCGGCGTTCAAGCTGGCCCGCTTCTCCTGGTACTGCTGAATCAGTTCCTTCGGCGGCAGGATCTCCTCCTCTTCGTGAGGATAACCGCAGAGGTCGATGTTATAGCTTCGTGCTTTCAGTTCCTCGACGGTGTACTTCTTCGCCTTGTCAAAGCCGTCGATGGTGATCTCCTCGCGGTTGTCCCACCACTCGATGGCCGGGGCAAAGTGCTCCAACTTCATGGGTTTTGTCTTGGAGAAGTTCTTGTATCCCTCCGGCATATCCAAACGGTAGAACCAGGTCTCCGTTGTGGGATGCGTCCGGTCGAAGAAAAGGATGTTTGTCGTAATAGAGGTGTACGGCGCAAAAACGCTGTGCGGCATACGGATGACCGTGTGGAGGTTAAACTCGGACAGCAGCTTTTCCTTGATTGCCATTTTGGCGTTATCCGTACCGAACAGGAAGCCGTCCGGCAGAATGATGGCGCACCGGCCGTTCTGCTTCAGCCGATACATGATGACAGACATAAAGAGGTCGGCGGTTTCGCTACTGCGGAGATCAGCCGGGAAATTCTGCTTCACGCCCTCTTTTTCGTTGCCGCCGTAAGGAGGATTCATCAAAATGACATCGAAGCGGTCGCTCTCCTTGTACTCACGCACATTCTTTTCCAGGCTGTTGCCGTGGATGATGCGAGGGTTGTCGATGTCGTGGAGCAGCATATTCGTGGCGCACAGAAGGAACGGCAGCGCCTTCTTTTCAATGCCGTAGATGGAGTTGCTGTAAACCGTTCTGTCTTCGACAGTCTGCACCTGGGCATCCAGCACCTTCAGCGCAGAGGTAAGGAAGCCACCGGTTCCGCAGGCAAAGTCCGCAATAGACTCGCCGAGCTTGGGCTTGATCATCTGTACCATGAAGTCCGTGACAGCACGGGGTGTGTAGAATTCACCGGAGTTACCAGCGCTCTGCAGGCTGCGGAGGATCGTTTCGTAAATCTCACCGAAGGCGTGGCGGTCCTCGTACTCCTCAAAATCGATCTCATCAATGACATTGATAACCTGGCGAAGCAGGATGCCGTCCTTCATGTAGTTATTGTTGTCCTCGAAGGCTGTGCGGACGATGATCTGGCTCATGGGTGTATTCTCATCGATTGCGATGGCTTTGAGGGTCGGGAACAGTTTTCCGTTCACGAAGTCCAGAAGCGCATCGCCGGTGAGCGCCTTGCCGTCCTTGTGGTCGACGGCCCAATTGCGCCAGCGCAGCTCCTCCGGAATGATGGAAGTGTAATTCTCATCATAAAACTCCCAGATCTCTTCCTTGGCGTCATACACCTTCAAAAAGAGAATCCAAACCATCTGCTCAATACGCTGGGCATCGCCATTGATGCCTGCGTCATTCCGCATGATGTCCTGCAGTCGTTTTACCAGGTTATTTAAACTCATATCTTATATCTCCTATTACGCAGCGTAGATTTCCTTCTGCAAATCACGGATGGCTTGAATGTATCCGTTTTTGCCACCGAACAGCTTTGCGATTTTCATGGGGGTGCCGAATTTGCGGAATGGGTCATTGGACAGAATTTCGAGGTTCTCGATGTCCTGAATGCCCTCGTTCATGTATTTGTCCAGCAACGCACTCAGAACTTCCTGTGCCAAGCCGGAGTACTTGTAGAGGTATCCACGCTTGCGGACATTGTTCGCCCGTTCTGCCTTCGTCAGCGGTGCCTTGTCGTAGGCAATGTGGCAGATAAGGTCGAAATCGTCAATATCCTTATTCCCGGCGATCTGCCGCAGCGCTTCCAGAAGGACGCCGCGCTCCTGCAGTTCGTCAATGATGGCTTGTTTCTTCTCCTCGGAATTCCAGGCACTAAGGAAAGAATCCAGGGTGGCATACTCGCCGAGGATGTTCTTCTTGGAGTAGTCCGTCACGCTTTCCGTGATGAGCTTGCCGTCCTTGTCGTAGTATTGGACACGCTCATTCAGGATCGTGACCTCGACACCACGTACCCGGAATTTATGCTTCTTTTCGGGCGGGTCGTCGGTGTCCCCACCGGGACCGGGAGTCGGGACGGGCGGCTTCGGCGGATCGATGGTCGGCTCTTCGCCGGGATCATCGCTATCATCAATGATAGAGATCGGGTCGCCATCGAATTCCGGGTCTGCGAAGAGTCGGCAGGCATTGCGGAAATCCATGATGGTGAAATACTCTTTGCCGTAGTCGGGCTTGAGGCGTGTGCCACGACCGATGATCTGCTTGAACTCGGTCATGGAGTTTATGTTGTTATCCAGAACGATGAGCCGGCACGTTTTGCAGTCCACGCCAGTCGTCATCAGTTTGGAGGTCGTAACGATCACGGGATATTTGCTGTCCTCTGCGATAAAGTAGTCGAGTTGCGCCTTGCCCTCGGCGTTGTCGCCGGTAATACGCATGACATACTTGGCATTCTCCGCCACGAGGTCGCTGTTTTCGTTCACGAGCGCCTGCCGCATCCGCTCTGCATGGTCGATGTCCACGCAGAATACGATGGTCTTGGCAAAGCGGTCGTTTTCTTTCAAAAAGCGAGTGATACGCTTCGCCACGGTGGCGGTGCGCTCATCGATAATGAGGTTTTTGTCGTAATCCTTGGTGTTGTACTCCCGGTCCTCGATCTCGTACCCGTAGATGTCGTGCTGTCCTGCCGTGGGTCGCCAACCTTCCAGGTCTTTGTCCAGGCCGACACGGAGAACTTTGTACGGAGCGAGGAAGCCGTCGTCGATACCTTGTTTCAGACTGTATGTATAGATGGGTTCACCGAAGTAAGAGATATTGGATACCTCTTTCGTTTCCTTCGGCGTAGCAGTCATACCGATCTGCGTGGCACTGTGGAAGTATTCGAGTATTCTGCGCCAACGGGAATCCTCCTTGGCGCTGCCACGGTGACACTCATCAATGACGATGAGGTCGAAGAAATCCGGCTGAAATGCACGGAACGGCTCTTCGTTCTCATCACCAGCCAACTGCTGATAGAGGGACAGGTACAGTTCATAGGAGCTGTCCAGCTTTTTGCCCTCGATTTTCGTCATGACCTTTGCAAAAGGCTTGAAGTCCTGTTGCATGGTCTGGTCAACGAGGATATTACGGTCAGCAAGGAACAGGATCTTTTTCTTGCGACCGGATTTCCAAAGGCGGTGGATGATCTGAAACGCAGTATAGGTCTTGCCGGTACCGGTCGCCATAACGAGGAGGATACGATCCTGCCCACGGGCTACTGCATCAACGGTGCGGTTGATGGCGATGCGCTGATAGTAGCGAGGGGTCTTATCACCCGGCTGAAAATAGTACGGCTCGGTGATAAGCTGCTCCTGCTCCGGCGTGAAGTGCTCGTCCCCAATGTGTCGCTGCCAAAGATCCTGCGGCGAGGGAAACTGCTCAAGCGTCAGTTCACGCTCTTTGCCGGTTTTCATATCGTGTTCCAGGAAACCGTCGCCATTCGAGCTGTACACAAACGGAATGTCCAGCACCTCGGCGTATTCGATGGCCTGCTGCATCCCGGCGCCAACGCTGTGTCTGTTATCCTTTGCCTCGACGATAGCCAAAGGAATATTGGGCTTGTAGTAAAGCAAATAGTCGGTGCGCTTTCTCTTTCCTCTGGCCGTGACATTACCACGGACGATAACACGACCATCCGTGAAGTTGTACTCCATGCGGATCTGTTTCTGCTTGTCCCAGCCAGCGCCCTCAATGGCCGGGGTAATGAACTGAAGTTTGATGTCCTCCTCAGTCATTTCATGTTTTTTCATAAGGTCGCCCATGCCAATGCCTCCTTCTGTTGCTTCCGATAACTCAAAATTATCGGAAGTTAATGGGGGTAAAAGAGCGCAGCACGGCTGCGGACTTTTACAAAATAAACTCGATCTATTTATAGATGCCTTTATTCATTTTTTGTGACTTCCATAATGTCACCGATATCAACGCCCAATGCACAGCAAACTCTCACAAGCACATCGAGCCGTACATACTCGTCTTTTGCGAGCTTTGTAACTGCCGCAGGGCTGAGGTCAGCCGCCTCTTGCAGGTCTTTTTTCTTCATGCCCCGATCGATAAGCAGCTTAAATAATTTCTTGTAAGAAACGCCCATTTGACCGTCCTCGCTTTCTGCACATACAAATTCAAGATTATTATATCACCAATCCTGCTGAAAAACAAGATAATCCTCAAATTTGTGAAGAAAACTTTCATGTTTCGGAGAGTATATTCCAGCACGGAACACTCTTCCGCTTGGCATAATCAATCGTGTTCTTGGTGCCACTGGGCTGACCGTTGAACACAGCAATTACCAGAGCCGAATGGTCGACCATCCACTCATTGCGGATCTGGAAGCAGGCTCTGCTGTACCCCGGACAGATAAAACGAACAAGGTCGGCGGCGGCAAGAATGACATTGTACCGTCGTTGCCATTCGGCACTCCATCCACGCTCAAAGCCTTCGTATGGGCTGGCACAAATCAGTTTTACATTCGCACCCTCTTTCCGCAGACGCAGCACGATCTCAGCCGCCCAGATATCCACCCCACGAGCCATGCCGGAAATAAATACATTCTTGCCATCGGCAATTGCCTCTTTGATCGCAGTTTCCAGAGCCTTCACGATCACGCTTTCAGACTGTTTCAGCTTCTCTGGGCGGTGGCCAGTAAAACACACTCTGTGCATCCGTTTCTGTTCCTCGGTCAGCATTGTCATCCCTCCGTACTGAATTCCCGTTTTTATACAGTTTAACATAACGGTATGCTCAGTACAAGTAGCCAGTACAATACCTTTTAGTTTGCGGGTAAAATAATTACAGGAAGGGTGGTGATGCTATGGACACGCACGAGAGGCTCCGGCAGCTCTTAAACGAGCGCGGGTGGACTGAGTATAGGCTGGCAAAGAACTGCGGCTTATCCGAGTCCACGATTGCGAATATTTATAGGAGGAATACAGTCCCCTCACTCGCAACGCTGGAAGCGATCTGTAAGGGATTCGGCATCACGATGGCGCAGTTCTTTGCCGAGGGTGAGATGGTCGAAATCAACCCAGAACTCAAAGAGCTGTTTGAAAACTGGGTCAACCTCACACCGGAACAAAAGAAAGCGGCGAACCAGATGCTGAAAGCCATGAATAAGGACAAGTAAATCACCGATGTTGAAATAAGGAGCTGAAAGGCTTCTTATTTTTTTGCTCCCAATACCGTTAACCTGAGCACTATATACCATTTAAGTTAACGGTTTTTATATTTCCACGATATAATAGAATTCGCCGGCTCCGAGCTGCGGTGTGGGCTTATCTGCCTACATAATCTGCGGCAGGAGGAGGTGAACCTATGAAGATAACGAAAAAACAACCACTTCGACCTCGCGGTCGCAGCGAGGAAAAAAGGCAGTCCACCAAGAATGCCATCCGTGATGCATACATCAACGGTCCGCAAAAGGAGGTACAGATCATTCCTGCAAAAAGGGATATGGAAGCGGAAACCGAAAAGAAAAAACTTCGTGTGTGTGCGTACTGCCGTGTCAGCACGGATGAGGACACTCAGGCAAGCAGTTACGAGCTTCAAGTTCAAAACTATACCCGTATGATCCAGGAGAATCCGGAATGGGAGTTTGCCGGTATTTTCGCCGATGAGGGCATTTCCGGCACTTCCGTTCTGCACCGTGAGCACTTTCTCGAAATGATCGAGAAATGCAAAGCGGGAGAGATCGACCTTATCATCACGAAGCAAGTCAGCCGTTTTGCCAGAAATGTGCTTGACAGTCTGAACTACATTTTCATGCTGCGAAAGCTCGACCCGCCTGTGGGCGTGTACTTCGAGACCGAGAAGCTCAACACGCTGGATAAGAGCAGCGATATGGTCATTACCGTATTGAGCCTTGTGGCGCAAAGTGAGTCCGAGCAAAAATCCAACAGTCTGAAATGGTCATTCAAGCGCCGAAGGGCGCAGGGGCTTGGGATCTATCCAAGTTGGGCTCTGCTCGGCTATCGGCTGGATGATGAAAAGAGCTGGGAAATCGTAGAGGATGAAGCGGATATTGTCAGAACCATATACAGTCTCTACCTGGACGGCTATTCATCCACGCAAATTGCGGAATTGCTGACAAAAAGCGGCATTCCCACTGTAAAAGGTCTATCGGTTTGGAGTTCCGGCAGTGTCCTGGGCATCCTCAAAAACGAAAAATACTGTGGGGACGCCTTGTGTCAAAAAACAGTTACGATAGACTTTTTCACGCATAAGAGTGTAAAGAACAACGGCATAGAACCGCAGTATTTCGTTGAGGGGCATCATATCCCCATCATCGAGAAAAACGACTGGCTGTTGGCACAGCAGATCCGTAAAGAACGACGGTATCGGAAACGGCGCAGCACCCACCGGAAGCCACGCATCGTGGTCAAGGGAGTACTGTCCGGCTTCATGATCGTCGACCCATCGTGGGACGAGGAGTATGTGGACAATCTACTTATCTCTGCGACCCAAAAACCAGAACCCGCCCCGGCAGTTGCCGAGGAGGACGAAAACTTTATTGTAATTGAGAAGGAGTAACTACCATGTTTGAAAAATTTTCTGTCATCGACCTTATTAAAACCCGTTCCGCCTCTGTCTGCACTTTCGCAGGCAATATCGTGAAGTTCAATGTGCAGACCGCACAGGAGCTCCACTTCCCGGAGTACATCCAGTTTCTGATCGAGCCGAAGTCGAAGCAGTTCGCTATCCGGGCCTGCAAGGAGGATGCCCCGAATGCCGTGCGCTTCTCCAAGCCGGAGGGCGCGCAGAAAGCGCAGATCAAAATCAGCAACGCCACGGTCGTGGATATGGTCAGAAAACTGATGGACTGGAATGCCGAGGATAATTGGAACGTCCCCGGTATTTACTTTGCCGACGAACAGGGCATCATGTATGCACTGGAATCGGCATACGCACCCAGATCGAAAGGTGGCTGGGCAGCCCGCCGTGAGCGTGAAGCTGCCGCCGCTATCGCAGAGGACATCATAGACAACGAGGAGGTCGATAACTAAGTGAAAGATGCCGGACTGCCCACGCTTTTGGTGTCAGTCCGGCATCGTTTTTGCTTATTCATCCGCACTTTCGCCGCTATGCTCGTTTTCGGAGAGGCTTGGGTCTGCGAGTTTCCGAAACATTTCTTCCATGTTGATGGGATGTAAAGAGGCTGTGACCTCATCCCAATCGATAAGCTCATAGTTGTAAAAATCGAATTTTTCCTTATTTTCTTTATAGTACCCCTTGGCGCACAAACACAGCACCATGCACAGCCTCCGCACATTTACTCGGTAACTGCGGACTTCCGTGCCGTCAGAGCTTGTCATTACACTGCTTCCTTCTCCGCCGTAAATGCGAAACGGTTGCTCTGACTGAATTACCAACGAAAAGCGGTCGATTGGGATGGGATGCTTCCCGTTCTTTTGCAGGTTCGGATTTCCTTCATGGAGCAATGAGCAGCGGAGGCTATATACCACCTCACCGCTTAAGTACGGCATTTCCGGTTCGTCCTCAGTACACTTTGGAGGTTTCTCCGTCACCCCCACAATTTTATCGTACCACTGTATATAGCGCTCTCTGGTACTACGCAAAGATGGATATTCCGCCTTTCCGCAGATGTCCGGCAGTGTGAGCGCCAGGTTCAGCGCTGCAAAATAGAGGTCGTGGTTCAGCGCTTTTTCTATCTCATCTATGATTCGCAGTATCATCGCCTACTGCCTCCGCTCTACAAACCATCGTCCGATGTTGTTTCCTGTAAGGTCTGCGCTGCGCTCGAAAAACAGATAGCTCTGGTGACCGCCGATCCATATCGTATAGCGGTCGCCCTGGCCTCCGGCTTTCAGCGCAGGAGCTTGACGGATATCGGACACACGGTCTATCTCATATTTCTCGCCGTCCTCCCAAGTGATGATCCTGGGGAACATCGTGCCGTCAGCAGCAAAATCTGCTTTGACGGCTACATATACTTTCAGCGGCTTATTCACCGTAGCAGTCTGCATCGTCCGGCACCTCCATATTGGCAAGGAAATTACTCCGCGCCGAGATCGGCGGCTCTATCAGCTTATAGCCCTTCCACTTCAGCACACGGAATTTAAAATCAAGCAGTTCCGCTGGGACGCGGAGCATTGCGGCGGCAGAGAAAAAAGTGGTGTCACGGTTGAGTGTTTCAAGGACATCCTGGTCTCTGAGTAAATACTCGGCAGCAAACAGATTGGCGTCCTTCTCCAACAGCGAGCTCTCATCGAATAGGCCAATATCGTGAAATGCGTGAATGCCCGAATGACGGTGCAACACTGCATGACCCAGCTCATGGGCGACAATGATTCGCTGAACTGCTTCCGGCAGGTCACAGTTTACCGTGATCGTTCGTATCCGCTTGCTCTCTAAGTAAAACCCTTTTATGGCATCCGGGGCGTTTCCGAGGGTCTGACTGAGCAGAAGGATGTTCATGTCCTCGCAAAGCCGGAACGGATCGCTTTCGTGGTATTTCTTTTGTAGGGCTTCAACTGCGCCGCACACTTCTGCGTATGACACAGGCTCACCTCCTCCTTATGTAAAATGGGTATACTGACCCCATGCTGTAATTATACAACGGTAACTGTCCCATAAAACGGACATTACTTGTTCTTGCGACCAAATTTCACCTTTGCTTCATCCTTGCAGGCGACATACGCCCGCATGACCGCCTCAAAGAACTGGTCTTTCTGTTCCTGGGACAGTTCACCACCTGCGAACAACGCAGCATTGTCTCGGAGGAGCTGGTCAACATCACGGGCTCCGGAAGATCCGTACCGTTCACGGGCCTCTTCAAGATAGCCGTCTTTCTCAATGTCGGCCATTGGGTCGAGGCAGGAATCGTCGGAAAGATACTTTGAGGATATATTCAGCGCTTTTGCGAGCTTCAACATCGTGGAAGCCCTGGCAATTGCGCCACCGGACTCATAGGAAGCAATTGTCCGCTTGGAAACGCCAGTGCTATCAGCAAGTTGCTGTTGGGTCAGACCCGCTTGCTCTCTGGCCACCTTGATCTTGTCCGAGAAAGTCATAGGATACCTTCTTTCGATAAATTTCATCTCGTAACTTCATCAACTTCATCTGAGCTATTGACAAAACTTCATCGACAGGCTATTATGTAGGTGAAGTTTGATGAAGTTACGAATATAATATACTTCACTTTCTTCACCTTGTCAATAGGTTTTGATGAAGTTTTGTTGAAGGAGATGGAATTATGCAGAATCATGCCATTCTCCACAGTGATCTGAATTGCTTTTACGCTTCCGTTGAGACAATGCTCGACCCAAGTCTTAGAGGAAAGGCGGTGGCAGTCTGCGGCTGCACGGAGGACAGACACGGCATTGTGCTTGCCAAGTCTGAACTGGCGAAGAAAGCCGGTGTAAAAACTGGGATGGTCAACTGGGAGGCGAAGCAGTGCTGTCGTGACCTTATTATCATACCACCGCAATACGACCAATATCTCAAATACTCGAAGCTCACCCAAGCTATCTACCAGAGATACACGGATATGGTGGAACCTTTCGGCATGGATGAATGCTGGCTCGATGTGACCGGCAGCCGGTATGTCTGCGGGGATGCCCGGATGATTGCTGAAAATATCCGCCGCTCTGTAAAGGAGGAGCTCGGTCTGACCGTCAGCATCGGCGTATCCTTTAATAAGGTGTTCGCCAAATTGGGGTCCGATCTAAAAAAGCCGGATGCCATCACAGAGATCTCACCGGAGTCATACAAAGAGAAGGTCTGGCCGCTCCCATGCAGTGATATGATCTATTGCGGTCCCGCCACCACCAAGAAGTTGGCGCAGTACGGCATCCATACGATCGGAGATGTTGCCGTGTGTGACCCGCTGTTTCTGAAAGGGCTTCTGGGGGTGAACGGTCTTGCGCTCTGGACCTACGCCAATGGCAGAGATCATTCCAGGGTGATGCATAAGGATTTCGTTTCCCCGGTCAAATCGGTCGGCCACGGCATCACTTGTGTCTCCGACCTGGAAAACGAAGAAGAGGTGTGGAAGGTCATTTTCGCTCTTTCGCAGGATATCGGTCACCGCCTCCGGCTGCATAACCTCGCCACCCGTACCGTCCAAGTCCATGTCCGAGGCAATGATCTGTTCGGCTCACAGTATCAATGCAAGCTGCCGCTCAAGACACAGCTTCCCTCGGAGATCGCCGCTGCCGCATTTCGGAGTTTTAAAGAGCGGTATTCTTGGAACACGAAGGTCAGAACGGTCACCGTCCGTGCCATTGAACTCTCGCCCAAAGACAGTGCCGAGCAGCTCACGCTGTTTGATAATGTCCAGCACCGCATGGCAATGGAGAAAATACAGGATGCTGTGGAGGAGATTCGTGGTCGCTTTGGCAAAAGTGCCATCTCTTACGCCTGCCTCATGGGCGATTTAAAAATGCCCACAGACGGAAGAGATAAAGTCAAAATGCCGGGGCTGATGTATCAATAAACGATGTTTTTCAAATATTTTCTGCTTTACCTCTTGACAAGTCCGTGTGCCGTGCGTATAATAGTGTTAGCAGGGTTGCTAACAAGCGTACAAGCATCCGTGCTAATTCGATTCACCGTTGTGATGAGAAGTTGCCCGCAAGTATGATAATAGTGCCACAAATAGGCTGAATGAATCAAGATAGGGCTTATAATGTAAAGTAGAAAAGGTGAACGACATGAACACACAGTACCAGAATTTTGGAGAGTTCCTTCAAAGGAAACGCACAGAGAAACAAATCACGCTCCGCAAAATGGCGGAAATGATAGGGATCACTGCGCCCTATCTGACCGACATTGAGAAGGACCGCCGCAATCCTCCCGAAATGGAGAAGCTGGAGCTGATTTCCCAAATTCTCATGCTGAACGACGAGGATAAAACTACGATGTATGATCTGGCCGGCAAGAAGAGAAACTCTGTTGCCCCAGACCTGCCTGACTATATCATGGAACACGACTATGTGTCCGCTGCGCTTCGCACGGCACGTGACCTTGATGCAAGCGAGGCTGACTGGTTGAAGTTCGTCGAGGAGCTCCGGCAGCGAAAGGGGTAATTTATAAAGATGTACACTCCCTCTCTTCGAGTGAAGAACAACGGCGTACCGATTTTGAGCAAAGCCGAGATCGATGCCATCGGAGAGCGTTTCGTACAGGATTTTCAGCCGGAAGTCCTCACGAACCCCTCTCCCGTGGACATCGAAGGGTTTATTGAATTCTATCTCGGAATGACGCCGGATTATCAATATTTGTCCCACAATGGCGTGTACCTTGGGATGACTGTATTTAACGACACCAATAAGGTGCCGGTTTTTGACCCTGCCACAAATCGGGCGGAGTACATCAGTGCCAAGGCCCGTACCGTCATCATCGACAACCGCCTTCTGGATGAGAGCCAACGGCATCGTTACCGCTTTACGCTCGGACATGAGGGTGGGCATGACATCTTCCATTCCGGCTATTTCTCGTATAACCCCGACCAGGTATCCATTTTTGACGATGAGCTCATCGCCCCCATGATACAGTGCCGGGTCGACAATGGCATGACAAATAAATCGGACACTCGCAAATGGGACGACCATGACTGGATGGAATGGCAGGCCAACCATCTGTCCGCTGCCGTTTTGATGCCGAAGTGTTCGGTGGATCTGCTGGCACGATCCTGCAAGGACAAGCTCAAAACCCCTACATCCCGTGCGATACTGATCGCTAAAATGTCTGACTGCTTCGATGTTTCCATCCAGGCGGCGACAAACAGGCTCAAAGACCTCGGTTACATCAAAACCAACGATACGACCGATTATTCCTACGCTTCTGCCATCATGGATTTTGCAGGCGTGGTCGGTTCTTGAGCGTCCATATCGAAAACTACAGCGGGTTTTACCGCCCGCTGTGTTTTTTTACAGCAAGCGTTAGCAAGTTTGCTAACAAGATAACACTAAGGAGGTGGTGCCTATGACTACAGCAAGAAAGGAGGACCCCGATGGTAGCGTACCGAGATTGTAAGGGACATCTCGTCTGCATGGCGGATGCCCAGACAGGGATCGTTGAGATCCAGCACAAAGACCGTGCGGTAAGAATGACCGTGCCTGTGGGCGACAGCTTCACAGTGACACTGCGAGATACCGAAACGGTTATGACGCGAATCAGCACCAGGGCTTTCCAAGTGGAAAGCCACGCTCGTGCAGCGTAATGCACACAAAGTAAAGATCATCCGCAGAGCTGCAAGACGGCCAGGATTTAGCCTCCCCTTCGTGGGGTGCGCTATGTCCCGGCCGTCTTTTGTTTTTCTCGAAGGTCTGAAAAACCTTATATACCCTTGGGGCAAGTAGCCCTACCAAATTTAATCTCAAAGCCTTGAGATGCGCATTAGAGGCGGCGGGATACATAGAGAACCGAAAACCCCACAGGGATTTTTTGAACTCGATGTACCCACCGTGCTTTGCCATGCCTTCTTGTAGGTGTTGTCTGCCGGTGAGTCCGTCGTGACCACCGGCTCTTTTTGTGTCCCGGCCGCTCGGTGCCGCCTCAAGCGGAAAGGACACATTATGAAAATCAAATACGCATTCTTGGACGGAACAGTGACGGAGGTCGAGGTTTCTGACGAAATCGGTGCCGTCATCATCGACAGCCGTAAGGCGGAGCACGCGCAGGACGAGCGTCATCGCTACCATTGCTACTCCTACGACGCCATCGACTACGAGGGCGAGGAGTACGGTGCTCGCGACGAATACGCCATAGAGGATGATTCGGCAGAACAGACCGCTCGTATCCGAGAAGCCTTCTCGCATTTGACCGCCACCCAGCAGCGCCGGCTTCGGCTGTACGCAAACGGTAAGACCCTGCGGGAAATCGCTGCCATCGAAGAGGCCAGCTTTCAGTCTGTTTCCGAGTCCATCGAGGCAGGCAGAAAAAAGTTTTTGAAAATTTTCTGCCAGACACCCTGACAAATCCCCGATTTTTCTGGGTACACCGGAAGGCAACAAAATACAAGCCCTCCGGAAAGGACGGTAACCCCGTATGAGACACAACTTGAATATCCGTGTTTCAGACAAGCCCAAAAACGGTGGTGTAGTTGCTTGCAGAACGGTCAGCATCCGTGAAAAGCTCTTCACCCTGCTCCTGGGTCCCAAGCAGAAGGTCATGGTCGTGGTTCCCGGCAACACGGTCGAGTCCATTGCCATCACCGAAGTTCCGATGGGAGGTGGCACACATGAGTAAGGTCAAGCTCCTGCTCGATGTGGTCGAGGATCTTCGCTCCCTGGCGGACAGCGTTCAGGCTGTGGCAGATGCCATGCTGCAGAACGAACCGACTGTCGATGCAGAGCCGAAGGCACCCGCACCTGCTCCCCAAAAGGAACTGACGCTGGAAGAAGTCCGAGCAGTTCTCGGTGAAAAGAGCCGAGCCGGATTCACGGCCGAGATCCAGGCGCTCCTCAAAAAGTACGGCGCTCCGAAGCTCTCCGGCATCGACCCCAAGCACTATGAGGCGCTGCTCAAAGATGTGGAGGTGCTGAAGGATGCCACCTAATCGTCACGCAGTCCTCTCGGCATCTTCCTCTCACCGCTGGCTTCACTGCAATCCCTCCGCTCGATTGGAATTAGAGTTTGAGGACAGAGAAACGGAAGCCGCAGCCGAAGGCACCGCCGCTCATGCGCTGGCGGAACACAAGCTCCGCAAAGCTCTGAAGATGCGCTCCACCCGCCCGGTCAGCAAGTACGACTCCGACGAAATGGAACTGTACACGGACGGTTATGTGGAATTCGTTCTGGAAGCCTTCGAGGAGGCCCGGCAGGATTGCCCGGACCCAAAGGTGCTCATTGAGCAGCGGCTGGACTTCTCCTGCTATGTGCCGGACGGTTTCGGGACCGGCGACTGCCTCATCGTGGCGGACAAGCTCCTCCACATTATTGACCTCAAATACGGTCAAGGTGTGCTGGTAAATGCCGAAGAAAATCCACAGATGATGCTGTATGCCCTCGGCGCACTCCGCATCTTCGATTGCCTTTACGACATTGAGACGGTTTCCATGACCATCTACCAGCCCCGCCGGGAGAATGTCAGCACCTGGGTCATTTCAGTCACCGACCTTCGGGAATGGGCGGAAAAGACGCTGAAACCCAAGGCAGAGCTTGCCTTCAAGGGCGAAGGCGACTATTGCCCCGGTACGTGGTGCCAATTCTGCAAGGCGGCGGTCAAGTGCCGTGCCAGAGCCGATGCCAAGCTCCAACTTGCCAAATACGAGTTTGCCCAGCCGCCTCTGCTTTCCGATGCGGAGATCGGCGACATTCTCGGCAAGCTGGATGATCTCACCAAATGGGCGAATGAGCTCATGGCCTACGCCCAGGACGCAGCGGTCAACCACGGAAAACAGTGGCCCGGCTACAAGCTGGTGGAGAGCCGCACCAATCGCAAGTACACCGACGAGGATGCCGTTGTCGCTGCTGCCCGTGCGGCCGGGTATACCGACATCTTCAAGAAGTCCCTCATTCCCATCACCGAGATGGAGAAGCTCATGGGCAAAAAGACCTTTGCCGAGGTGCTCGGCAGTCTGGTCGTCAAGCCCAAAGGAAAGCCGACGCTCGTTCCCGCATCCGACCGGCGTCCGGCTATTACGACCACGGGTGCAAAACAAGACTTTACCGACTATAAAGGAGAACTGTAATTATGGCTAACAAGATGAATTCGACCAAAGTTGTGACCGGCGTTGTCCGCCTGTCCTACGCAAACGTGTGGGAGCCTGCCTCTATTAACGGCAGCAACCCCAAGTATTCCGTGTCCCTCATTATTCCGAAATCCGATAAGCAGACCCTCGACGCCATCAACGCCGCCGTGGACGCTGCCATCAAGGAGGGCGCCGCCAAGTTTGGTGGGAAGATCCCCAACAAGGCGGCTCTGAAGCTCCCGCTCCGTGACGGCGATACCGAGCGTGACGATGAAGCCTACAAGAACAGCTTCTTCGTAAACGCCAACAGCACCACCGCGCCCCAGATCGTGGACCGCAGCGTCCAGCCGATCCTCGACCGCTCCGAGGTGTATTCCGGCTGCTACGCCAGAGTGTCCGTAAACTTCTACGCCTTCAATTCCAATGGCAACCGCGGCATCGCCTGTGGCCTCGGCAACATCCAGAAGGTTCGTGACGGTGAGCCTCTCGGCGGTAAGTCCTCTGCGGCTGACGATTTCGCCACCGACCTGGACGACGACTTCCTGTCCTGAGAAAGGAGTGCAACACAATGGAACTGATTCAGAACATCCTGGTAACCGCCCTCCTTGGCATCTGGGCCTGCCTCAGCATCGGCTTCTTCGTTTGGTTGATGCAGGGCATCAGCAATGACCACAAGCGTGAAAAGCGTGAGAAGGAACAGGCTTCCCGTGACCTGGAATACCACGAGAAGCGCATGAAGGAATTGAAGTAACCCCAGACGGCTCTGTGGGTGGCAGAAATTGACCTCTGCCACCCATATTCCGTAGGAAGGAATGCGTATGAAAACACTTAGCATCGATATTGAGACCTTCTCCTCTGAGAACCTCACCAAATGCGGCGTGTACCACTATGCCGAAGCCCCAGATTTCGAGGTACTGCTTTTCGGCTACTCAGCAGACGGTGCTCCGGTGAAGGTCGTGGATCTGACTGCCGGAGAAACGATTCCTGCCGATGTCCGCTCTGCGCTGACCGACCCTGCCGTGACCAAATGGGCGTTCAACGCACAATTCGAGCGTGTGTGTCTGTCCCGCTATCTTGGATACCCAACCGGACAATATCTCGACCCGTCCTCCTGGCACTGCACGATGGTCTGGGCGGCAACACTGGGTCTGCCGCTTTCCTTGGAAGGTGTCGGCGCTGTGCTGGGCCTCGAAAAGCAGAAACTCAAAGAAGGCAAAGACCTCATTCGGTATTTCTGCACCCCGGCAAAAGCAAGAGACGGTTCGCCCATTCGACATTATCCGACAGATGCACCGGAGAAATGGTCACTTTTCAAAGCCTACAACCTTCGGGATGTGGAAACGGAAATGTCCATTCAGCAGAAGCTCTCCAAGTTCCCGGTCACGGAATCCGAGTGGCGTAACTACACCCTCGACCAGCAGATCAATGACCGGGGCATCATGCTCGACCGTACCCTCGTCACCCAGGCGATTCGCTGTGATGAACGCTTCAAGCGGACGCACATGGAGCAGGCCCGCTCCGTCACCGGCTTGGATAATCCGAACAGTCCGGTGCAACTCAAGGCGTGGCTCACCGAAAAAGGTATGGAGGTTGATTCGCTCTCCAAAGCCGCCGTGGCGGATATGCTCGAAAAGGCGGACGGTGAAGTGGAGCTGGCGCTCTCCCTGCGGCAGGAGCTTGCCAAGAGCAGCGTCAAGAAATACACCGCCATGCAGACGGTGGTCGGTTCGGATGACCGTGCCAGAGGATTGATTCAGTTTTATGGTGCCAACCGCACCGGCCGCTATGCCGGTCGGCTCATCCAGGTGCAGAACCTGCCGCAGAACCATCTTCCGGATCTGGATACTGCACGGGCACTGGTCCGCAGCGGCAATACGGATGCCGTGGAAATGCTCTATGCCTCCGTGCCGCTGGTACTGTCCGAGCTTATCCGCACCGCTTTTGTGCCGAGACCCGGCTGCCGCTTTTATGTGGCCGACTTCTCCGCCATCGAGGCGAGAGTCATCGCATGGATCGCCGGAGAGCATTGGCGGCAGGAGGTTTTTGCAAAGGGTGGCGACATTTACTGCGCTTCCGCTTCGCAGATGTTCCATGTCCCCGTAGAAAAGCACGGCGTGAACGGGCATCTGCGACAGAAAGGCAAAATTGCCGAGCTGGCTCTGGGCTACGGCGGCTCTGTGGGTGCGCTGAAAGCAATGGGCGCACTGAACTACGGCTTGCAGGAAGAAGAGCTGAAACCGCTGGTGGATGCGTGGCGTCTGTCCAATCCTCACATCACAAAGTTCTGGTGGGATGTGGACAAAGCAGCTTCCACCTGCGTCCGAGAGCGAACTGCCACAGAAACACACGGCATTCGCTTCTATTATCAGAGCGGCATGATGTTCGTGGTGCTGCCTTCCGGCAGACGGCTCGTGTATGTGAAGCCGAAAATGGGTCTGAACCGCTTCGGCAATGAGTCTGTGACCTACGAAGGCATCGGCGAACAGAAAAAGTGGCTGCGCCTGGAAAGCTACGGCCCCAAGTTCGTGGAGAACATCGTCCAGGCGACGGCGAGGGACATCCTTGCGGAAGCTATGCTCCGGCTGAATGCTGCCGGGTACCGCATCGTCATGCACGTCCACGATGAAGCGGTCATCGAAGCGCCGCCGGATACTTCTTTGGAGAATATCTGCTCCGTCATGGGGCAAACGCCCACTTGGGCATCGGGGCTTCTGCTCCGGGCAGACGGCTATGTCTGCGATTTTTATAAGAAAGACTGAGGTGACCCAAATGGGAGTCAATAAATTTAATTGCGAGGGGTATTACGATCCCACTGCCTACGAGGCACTGACGAAAATTGAGAAAGAAGCAAAGGCACTTCGAGCCTTCCGTCCTGTGGTGTATATCTGCTCTCCGCTGGCCGGGGATATGTTGAAGAACCAGGAGAACGCCCGTACTTACTGCCGCTTCGCCGTGGAAGCCGGGTGCGTACCCATCGCACCGCACATCTATTTCACCCAATTCATGAATGACAATGACCGCAGGGAGCGTGACTTGGCACTGTTCATGGACATCGTCCTACTCTCCAAATGCGCCGAGCTGTGGGTGTTTGGAGAAAAAATCACCAGCGGCATGAGCATCGAGATCGAGAAAGCAAAACGAAAAGGTCAGCTTATCCGTTACTTTACCGAAAACTGTGAGGAGGTACACAGATGAAGATCGCAGTCGGCAATAGCCGCATGGATAAAAAGTGGAAGAATCAGGACATCTCCTGGGCGGATCTCTGCGCCCGCTGCGGCAGCACCATCCGCACCACCGAAACGGTCGAAGAATACCGCAAGCTGAAAAAGGGTCAGCAGGACGGCATCAAGGATGTGGGCGGTTTTGTCGGAGGGCATCTCCGGGAAGGTCGCCGCAAAAACGGCATGGTGCTGTGCCGCTCTCTGCTCACGCTGGATATGGACTACGGCACCCCGGATATCTGGGATGAAATTACGCTGTTCCACGATTTCAAGTGCTGCGTCTATTCCACCCATAAACACACGCCGGAGCATCCCCGCCTTCGTTTGCTCATTCCGCTGAAGCGGGAAATCAGTGAGGAGGAATATCCGGCAGTCGCCCGCATGGTGGCAAAGGAGATCGGTATCGACCTATTTGACGATACCACTTACGAGGCATCCCGGCTCATGTACTGGCCTTCCACCTCCTCTAACGGCGAGTTTTTCTACAAGGTGCAGGACGGTGCAGAGCTTGACCCGGATGAGTACCTTTCCCACTACGATGATTGGCACGACGCCTCCACCTGGCCGGTTTCCAGCCGCCAGTCCGAGGTGATGCAGCACAGTATCGCCCAGCAGGCCGACCCGCTGACAAAGCCGGGTGTGGTGGGCGCTTTCTGCCGAGCCTATACCGTGGAGGAAGCCATCGATGCCTTTCTCTCGGAAGTGTATGCGCCGTCTGCGATGAACGGCCGTTACGACTATATCCCCGCCGATTCGTCTGCCGGTGTCATCGTCTACGATGGCAAGTTCGCATACAGCCACCATGCCACCGACCCGGTCTGCGGTCGGCTGCTGAATGCTTTTGACCTGGTGCGACTGCACCGCTTCCGTGACCTGGACGATAAGTGCGCCCCGGATACCGCACCCGGCAAACTGCCGTCCTTCCAAGCAATGTCGGATTTTGCCCTCAAGGACGAGAAAGTCAAAGCGGTCTTTGCCGAGGAACGCAAAGCCCAGGCAAACGAGGAGTTCTCCGACGAGGACTGGCAGAAAGCCTTGGAGCTGGACAAGGCCGGCAAGGTGAAAAACACGCTGCAGAACCTCACCGTGATCCTCATGAACGACCCGCTTCTGAAACCGCTGGTGTTCAATCAGCTTCTGGACGGCATGGAGATCAAGGGCGATGTGCCTTGGCGGCACCCCTCGAAATTCTGGCGGGATGCGGATGATGCCCAGCTTATCAGCTATGTGGATTCCCACTACGGCACCTTTTCTGCAAGAAACTATGACATCGCCGTGGCGAAGGTCACGGACGACCGCTCCTACCATCCCATTCGGGAGTTCATTGAAAATCTGCCGGAGTGGGACAAGGTTCCCCGTGTGGATACGCTGCTCATCGACTACCTCGGTGCGGACGATAACGAATATGTCCGTGCCGTCACCCGGAAAACGCTCTGCGCCGCCATCAAGCGTGTGCTGTATCCCGGCTGTAAATTTGACTCCATGCTGGTGCTGAACGGTCCCCAGGGTGTCGGTAAAAGCACCCTTATCGCCAAGCTGGCCGGAGAGTGGTTTTCGGACAGTCTGAACCTGGGCGACACCAAGGATAAGACCGCTGCAGAGAAATTGCAGGGGTACTGGATCTTGGAGATCGGCGAACTGGCAGGTCTGAAGAAGGCCGAGGTGGAAACGCTGCGTTCCTTCCTCTCCCGTCAGAACGACATTTACCGTGCGGCATTCGGCAAACGGGCGACGCCGCATCTGCGCCAGTGCGTGTTCTTCGGCACCACCAATGCCGAGTCCGGCTATCTCCGGGACACTACCGGAAACCGCCGCTTCTGGCCGGTCAAGACGCCGGGTACTGGCATCAAGCACTCCTGGGATCTGACCCCGGAGCTGATCTGCCAGATCTGGGCGGAAACGCTGGTGTATGTGAAACAGGGCGAGAAGCTCTATCTGAGCGCCGAATTGGAAGCTCTGTCGAAGGCAGAACAGCGGGAGGCAATGGAGTCCGATGAGCGTGAAGGGCTTGTCCGTCTGTATCTCGACACGCTGCTCCCGGAGGATTGGGACGGCATGGACATCTTCGAGCGCCGCAATTTCCTCACCGGCAGCGACTTCGGCGACACCCAAAAGCATGGTACGGTCAAGCGCACCCAGGTGTCCAACATGGAGATTTGGTGCGAGTGCTTCGGCAAGGAACGTGCCAATATCCGCAGAACGGACAGCAACGAGCTGACCGCCATCCTTGCCCGTCTTGGCTGGAAGCGGCTGGACAGCAAGGTGCGTATCCCGCTCTACGGTCCGCAGTACGTCTTTGTTCCCAAGGAGTGTTCCTAATGAAAATGACTGTACCCGACATTCTTCGGAACAGGTTCCGGGGAGAAGCATACCCGCTCGGCACATTTATGGGAACACCTCATGGGAACGGCGGCAGCCCCATAAGTACCAAAGAAAACAGGCGGTCTTGTTCCTGTGTTCCTAACCTTTCTTATATATCGAAAGAAGAAATAAAGAGCAACAAGCACGCAATACCCGCATTTGCGCACGTAAAAGACTTTTCGGGTTTTGAGAACACAGGAGGTCAGTATGCGTGAGAAAACGATAGAAGCAAAGCTGGTGCAGACCGTTCGTTCAATGGGCGGTCTTGCACTGAAATTTACAAGTCCAGGTTTCGATGGAGTGCCTGACCGTCTGGTGCTCCTGCCCGGCGGCAGAATCGCCTTCATTGAGTTGAAAGCACCGGGCAAAACACTCCGCCCTCTGCAAGTAAGGCGAAAAAGGCAGTTAGAAGCACTCGGCTTTTCGGTGTACTGCATTGACGGAGTAGAACAGATTGGAGGGATACTCAGTGAAATACAGTCCTCATGACTACCAGGCGTATGCCACGAACTTCATCCTGGAGCATCCAATCTCCGCTGTATTCCTCGACATGGGTCTTGGTAAGAGCATCATCACGCTTTCCGCCATCTTCGACCTTTGCCTCGACAGTTTTCTGGTTCGCAAGGTGCTGGTCATCGCTCCGTTGCGTGTCGCCAGAGATACATGGCCTGCGGAGATCCACAAGTGGGATCATCTGCATGGGCTGACCTACTCGGTGGCTGTCGGTACAGAAGCAGAGCGCAAGGCGGCACTCCGTCAGCGGGTCAGCGTGTACATCATCAACCGGGAGAATGTCCAGTGGCTCATTGAGGAGAGCGGCATCCCTTTCGACTACGACATGGTGGTCATCGATGAGCTGTCCTCCTTCAAGAGCTATCAGGCAAAGCGGTTCAGAACTCTTCTGAAAGTCCGTCCCGGCATCAAGCGCATCGTGGGCCTGACCGGCACGCCAAGCAGCAACGGTCTTATGGATCTGTGGGCGGAGTTTCGTATCCTCGATATGGGCAAGCGGCTCGGTCGGTTCATCACCCATTACCGCAACACCTTCTTCCGTCCGGACAAGCGCAACGGACAGGTGGTGTTCAGCTACAAGCCGCTGCCCGGTGCGGAGGAACAGATCTACGATGCCATCTCCGACATCACCATCTCCATGAAAGCCGTCGACCATTTGGATATGCCGGAGTGCGTTCATAATGACGCCATTGTGACGCTATCCGAAACAGAGCGCAAAGCCTACGATGCCATGAAACAAGACCTGGTTATCTCGCTGAAAGGCGAAGAAATCGATGCCGGGAACGCCGCAGCGCTTGCGAATAAGCTCTCCCAGATGGCAAACGGAGCAGTCTACGGAGAGGACAAGCGTGTGTTTCAGATACACGACCGCAAGCTGGATATGCTGGAGGATCTCATCGAAGCCGCAAACGGGAAACCCGTCCTTGTGGCGTACTGGTTCAAGCACGACCTGGAGCGCATCTCCGAGCGGCTCCACAAACGACACATCCCGTTCAGTCTGCTTGACGATTCCGACAGCATCCGCAGATGGAACAGCGGTGAGCTGCCCGTGGCACTCATCCACCCGGCTTCTGCCGGTCATGGGCTGAACCTGCAGGCAGGCGGCTCGACCCTCATCTGGTTTGGGCTGACCTGGTCGCTGGAGCTTTACCAGCAGACCAACGCCCGACTGTGGCGACAGGGACAGACCGCCGATACCGTGGTCATTCATCACATCATTGCAAAAGACACCATCGACGAGCGCATCATGACTGCGCTCCGAAAAAAAGAAAAGACCCAGACTGCACTCATTGATGCGGTCAAGGTCAACTTGGAGGGATGAGAATGGAAACCTGTTATACAAACCTCGCAAACGCTATTATTCTGGCGGCAGCGAAAGACCATCGCCGTGCGCTGCGCCGTTTGAAGAAATACCCCTGGGACAAGGATGCCGAATCCGTCAGGAAGGATTGTGAGCGGTTCTTCCGCTCCGGCTGGTTTCAGACGCTAACTTCTCTGGACGGTGAGGTGCTGATCGAAAAACTCCACCGGGAGGTGTACGGCGTATGACGGCAAAGGAATATCTCAGTCAGGCATACCGCCTCGACCAGCGTATCGATTCCAACATTGCGGAAATCACCCGCCTGCGGGAAATGGCCTGCGGTATCTCCTCGCCGTCCTGGGAGGAAAAAGTGCAGACCTCTCGCAACACGGATGCGCCCTTCGTGCGGTGCCTGGAAAAGATCATGGACCTTGAAAAAGTGGTCAACAATGAGATCGACACCCTCGTTGACTTGAAGCGGCAGATCCGCACGACTGTTGACACCGTCATCAATGTCAATGAGCGAATGGTCCTCCGCTACCGCTACATCCACAACATGACCTGGGAGCAGATCGGCGGAGAGTTGAACGCAGACGAAAGTACCATTCGCAGATGGCATAAGGCAGCTCTTTCGGCAGTGGTTTTACCCACCGACCCGATTCGGATCTGAAAGATGCCGGAAATACCCGCCTTTGTCGGTAGATGCCCACCTCGACATTATGATATGATATAATCAGCGAAAAAGAATCGAGGACAGCCTCATGGGAGCAATCCCGTGGGGCTTTTCTTATGCCCAAGGAGGTGAAACGATGCCGAAGAAACCGTTGCGACCCTGCTCTCATCCCGGCTGCCCCAACCTCTGTGAAGGACAGTTTTGTGAACAGCACCGTGTGGAGGAACGCCGCAGGTACGACAAATACGAGCGCAGCTCCGATGTCAACCGCAAGTACGGCAGAGCGTGGAAACGCATTCGTGACCGCTATGCGGCAGAGCATCCACTCTGTGAGATGTGCCTCAAGGAAGGTCGGTTAACTCCGGTACAGGAGGTTCACCACATCCTGCCCGTTTCCAAAGGCGGTACTCACGCAAGGGACAATCTGATGAGCCTTTGCCAGTCCTGCCACACCAAGATCCACCACGACCTCGGCGACCGGTAGGGGGATGAAAATCTTCGGGACCTTTTCGGTCGGGCAACGGCCCGGGGTCACGTGTGCGAAAAAGGCGAAATCAAAAGGGTAATTAAGGGAGGTGAACTCGGATGCCCACAAAATCGAATAACACAGGCGGACGCGGCGGCGCAAGACCCGGTGCGGGAAGGAAGAAATCCGCAGTCAAGGACAAAGCCGTAAACGGAAATCCCGGCGGCAGAAAACTTGAAGTGCTGGACATTCCCGAAGTCGAGGGTGTTGAAATGCCAAAGCCCCATGATTTTCTCTCCGCCGAGCAGCGGGACGGCAGCGTCCTGCAGGCACAGGAAATTTACACGGAAACCTGGCGGTGGCTCAAAGGCATCGGTTGCGCCGCAAAGGTGTCGCCGCAGCTTTTGGAGCGCTACGCCATGTGTTCCGCTCGTTGGGTGCAGTGCGAGGAAATGACCAACCGCATGGGTTTCCTCTCCAAGCACCCCACCACGGGAAAGCCGATCCCGTCTCCGTTTATCAACATCGGCATCAACTACATGAACCAGGCGGTTCGGCTCTGGAATGAGATCTTCCAGATCGTGAAAGAAAACTGCAGCACGGAATACGGCGAGTCTACGCCGCAGGATGACCTGATGGAACGCCTGCTCCGTGCGAGAAAGGGGTAACACCATGTTTGAAAAAGTAAATCCGTGCCACCCGGACAAGGTGGCGGACAGAATTGCCGGTGCGCTCGTTGACCTGGCATACAAGAAAGCAGAAAATCCCCGCATCGCTATTGAAGTCCTCATCGGCCACGGCGTGTGCCACATCATAGTGGAAACCTCCGTCATTCTGGACAAGGCAGATGTCACCGCCGCCGTCCACCGCATTGCCGGAAATCTCGCCGTGGACTATGTAGAAGTGCCGCAGGACGGTCACCTCGCCGACAACCAGGCAGACGGCGTCCGCTGCGGCGATAACGGCATCTTCAAAGGAATGCCCGTGACCGAGGAGCAGAAAGAGCTGTCGCAGATCGCACGGGACATTTTCTCTGTGTGTCCCTATGACGGGAAGTACATTCTGGACAGCGACCGGCTCATCCTCTGCCAGAGCAATGCGCCTTCGGATGCACTCCGAAAGCTGTATCCCGATGCTGAGATCAATCCGCTCGGTGACTGGACAGGCGGAACAGATGTGGACACCGGCGCAACTAACCGCAAGCTCGGTTCGGATATGGCCGACTCGGTGACAGGCGGCGGTCTGCACGGCAAGGATCTGTCCAAGGCGGATGTGTCCGTGAATATCTACGCTTTCCTCAAAGCACAGGAAACCGGCAAGGCCGTGACGCTCTGCTGCGCCATTGGGGATGATACCGTGGATGGCAGACCCTACGCTGAAATCGTAGAGATCGCCCAGCGCTACATCCGCTCGGTCGGCGGCTTTGAGAAGTTTGCGGAATGGGGGCTGGTCTGATGAAAACAACGACCGAAATGCAGCTCGTCCCCATCACGAAGCTGGTTCCCTATGTTAATAACGCCCGGACACACAGCCCGGAGCAGATCAATAAGCTCCGCTCCTCGCTTAGAGAGTTCGGCTTTATCAATCCCGTCATCATCGACCGTGACTATGGCGTTATTGCCGGTCACGGTCGTATTCTTGCTGCCAAGGAGGAAGGCATCTCTGAGGTGCCGTGCGTCTTTGCCGACCACCTCACCGAAGCCCAGAAGAAGGCCTACATCATTGCCGACAACCGCATGGCGATGGACGCAGGCTGGGACGAAGAGCTTCTGCGTGTGGAGATCGAGTCTCTGCAGGCGGCGGACTTTGACCCGCTCCTCACCGGCTTTGACGAAAAGGAATTGTCGAAGCTGTTTGACGATGGCATTGATGCTGAAGAGGATGATTTCGATGTGGATGCCGAGCTGCAAAAACCGACCTTCACGAAATTCGGCGATATCTGGACACTGGGACGGCACCGGCTCATCTGCGGCGACAGTACCAAGGGGGAAACCTACACCGCTCTCATGGACGGCCGCAAGGCGAACCTCGTTATTACCGACCCGCCCTACAATGTGAACTACGAGGGCAGCGCCGGGAAAATCAAGAACGACAACATGGCATCGGAGAAGTTTTTCGACTTCCTCTTCGATGCCTTTTCCAATATGGAGAAGGTCATGGCGGACGATGCCTCCATCTATGTGTTCCACGCCGACACTGAGGGGCTGAACTTCCGAAAGGCTTTTGACGCTGCTGGGTTCTATCTCTCCGGATGCTGTATCTGGAAGAAGCAGTCCCTGGTGCTGGGACGCTCCCCGTACCAGTGGCAGCACGAGCCGTGCCTTTACGGCTGGAAGAAGAAAGGCAAGCACCAGTGGTACACCGGGCGAAAAGAGTCCACCATCTGGGAGTTCGACAAGCCCAAGAAAAACGGCGACCATCCTACCATGAAGCCGATTCCGCTGCTTGCCTATCCCATTCAGAACAGCTCTATGGCAAACTCCGTGGTGCTCGACCCCTTCGGCGGCTCCGGTTCTACGCTCATTGCCTGTGAGCAGACCGACCGCATCTGCTATACCATCGAACTGGACGAGAAATTCTGCGATGTCATTGTCCGCAGATACATCGAGCAGGTCGGTACGGATGAGAAGGTCAGCGTTCTGCGGGATGGGAAAGAATACAAGTTCAACGAGGTGTGTGATGGAGCAGAATAAGCCGGAATACCATGTTGTTTCTCTTTCAGGCGGCAAGGACTCCACCGCCATGCTGCTTATGATGCTGGAAAAAGGAATGCCGGTCGATGATATTCTCTTCTGCGATACCGGCTTGGAATTTCCGGGACTGTATGCGCATCTGGATAAAGTCGAGCAGTATATCGGAAGACCCATTACACGCATCCAAGCGCCGCACTCCTTTGAATATTATTTCTGTCAGCATCCCATTCGCCGCAAGCGCAGCACCACTTTCGCTGAAAAGTACGGTGCAGACCACCTCGGCTACGGCTGGGCGGGACCAAAAATGCGCTGGTGTACGGAACGGCTGAAAAACGAGCCGAGGGAACGGTATCTGCGAAAGCTGAGGGAGACCTACACCGTAATCGAGTATGTGGGGCTTGCCGCAGATGAGGGATACCGCCTGGAACGGAAGAATAATCAAAATCCAAACCACCGGCATCCGCTTGTGGACTGGAACATCACCGAAGCGGAATGCCTTCGGTATTGTTATGACCACGGCTTTGATTGGGATGGGCTGTATGAAATATTCCGCAGGGTGTCCTGCTGGTGCTGCCCATTGCAGTCGCTTTCGGAGCTGCGAAAGCTGTACCGGCACTTTCCTGAACTGTGGGAACAGCTGAAAACATGGGACGGTATGACATGGCGAAAGTTCCGCGCAGACTACTCGGTGGAAGAACTGGAGAAACGCTTTGACTTTGAAGAGGAATGGCAGAACGCCGGAAAGCCTCTGAAAAGCAAAGCGTTTTATTCTGCCCTTAAAGACCGATTGCGAGGTGAAAACACATGAAGAATAAGACTTTGACCCTCGGAAGCCTGTTTGACGGTTCCGGGGGTTTTCCGTTGGGCGGACTGCTTGCCGGTATCACTCCCGTGTGGGCTTCGGAAATCGAGCCATTTCCCATTCGGGTGACCACCAAGCGTCTGCCTTTTATGAAGCATTACGGGAACATTTCCGCTATGGACGGTGGCAGAATCGAACCCGTGGACATTATCACCTTCGGCTCACCGTGCCAGGACATGAGCGTGGCAGGCCGAAGAGATGGCTTGGACGGAGCGCGTTCCAGCCTTTTCTATGAAGCCGTCCGAATCATCAAAGAAATGAGGTGTGCCACAGATGGCAAATATCCAAGATGGATCTGTTGGGAGAATGTTCCCGGCGCCTTCTCCTCGAACAAGGGTGAGGACTTCAAAGCCGTCCTCGAAGCGGTCATCGGCATCGCAGAGCCGAACGCCCAGGTGCCTATGCCTGAAAAAGCACGATGGCCCTACGCCGACCTTTATCTGGGAGACGGATGGAGCGTTGCGTACCGATCTCTTGACGCACAATACTGGGGAGTTCCCCAGCGAAGACGCCGCATCTACCTTGTCGCAGATCTTGCAGGCGGAAGTGCCGGAAAAATACTATTTGAGTCAGAAGGCTTGTCTGGGTATTCTGCGGAGGGCTTCCGCTCGTGGCAAAGAGCTGCCGGAAGTTTTACGCCTTGCGTTGGAGCGACAGGCTTCGATGGATACAACGGCAGTCTGACGGATGACACTTCCGCCACCCTCGGCGTGAACTGCGGAATGAGTACCGGTCGTAACGGCATCGTGCTGAACGACCAGGGCGGCAACCGCATGGACATCACAGAGGAAGTCACCTCCACGCTCCGAGCAGAAGCGCATCATCCGCCCTGCGTAATGGAATCGGCAGGCTTCTGTACCGAGCATTCCGCAAAGAGCCGCACCATCGGCTATGAGGAAGAGTGTTCTCCCACGCTCCGTGCAGGTGTTGTTCCTGCGGCGGTGGCACTGGAAAACCATCCGACCGACAGCCGGGTCAAGCTATCCGAGGACGGCAATGTGCAGACGCTGACCTCCCGCATGGGGACGGGCGGCAACAATGTGCCGCTTGTGATGAAGATCCGCTCCGGCTGCGAAGGCGGTGGCAAGGGCGCGCTCATTCAGGAGAACAAATCCGCGACTCTGTCCTGCAACAATGACCAGACGCTGTTCGAGCCTTGCGGCTGGGACGGCGGGCAGATTTCTCCGACGCTCACCAAACAGAACGCAGGTGGAAACCAGCGGATGCCGGACAAGGACAACTTCACCTGCGTCCTTCAGTCCTTCGGCATCTGCTCCAAGGATTCCAATGCCATGAAGTCGGATAATCCCCACAGCGGGATCTACGAAGCGGAAACCGCACGGACGCTTGACGGCAACGGCGGCAACCCCTCCTGCAATCAGGGCGGCATTGCCGTTGTTGCTTTCACGCAAAATCAGCGTGATGAAGTTCGTGACCTCGGTGACCGCTCCGCTGTGGTGTGCGCCAATGCCGGAACAAAGCAGCAGACCTTTGTACTGCAAGGCTCCATGATCGGCCGTGAGGACAAAAACGGTCCCCAGGGCGACGGCATCAACGAGGATGTCAGCTTTACGCTTAACACCGTTGACCGCCACGCCGTGTACAGCATGACAACCGGCAGCTTTGCCCAGGTTTCCGAAGATAAGGCTCCTACCGTCCTTGCCCGTGACTACAAAGACCCCACCGCCGTTTGCTACGGCATCGGCAGAGACACCTTCAACCAGGGGCAGAACGCCAAGTTCGCTCCGACCTTTGAAAAGGAGCTTCAGCCGACACTGGTGGCAAAAGGGCCGGGCGCTATCCAAAGCGGATACACCGTCCGCCGTTTGACGCCCACCGAGTGCGCCAGACTCCAAGGCTTCCCGGACAACTGGTGCGCTGACCTCGGCACGGAAAAACCGTCCGATGAAGAGATGTACTTCTGGCACAAGGTGTTCAAGACCTATTCCGAAGTGACCGGCTGCAAAATGAAATCCGACAAGCAGGTCGCCAAGTGGCTGAAAGATCCGTATTCCGACAGTGCGGGATATAAGATGTGGGGCAACGGCGTGGCACTCCCGTGCGTATGGTTCGTGCTCTGCGGGATCGTGTGGTATGCACAGTCCGGCGGCGATAATGCGCCGATATAATCTACACCGGAAATGTGAAGATATAACTGGATATATGCCGAGCATGACGGTAATATGTGACTACCAAAAATCAAGGAGGTCACGAAAATGACGATTACAATCCATGCACAGGGCGCAGAGCGCAAGCGGCTGGTGCAGACCATCTCCGACTGGCTCGGCGTTCCCGCAAAGTACTGTGGCGCACCCACATTCAACTATGAGGTGGATTACTTCACCATTGACCGAAACGGCAGCCTTTCCTTTGACGACCGTGTCGACAGCGAGGTCATCGAGCGGCTGCTTCAGCACATCTACGATGAAGGCTTTGATATCGACCAGAGCCACACCGAGGATGAGGACGAGCCTTGCGCCGTCTGCGTTTCCATGCCGAGGAGCCTGTTCATCGACAGCAACCTGGAAAACCTCAAGGCACTCATCACAGCCAAGGGAAGTCTTATCAAGAAAGCCCTCGGAGTCGCTGACCTGCCACTGGAAATCACGGACACGAAGGTATCCTTCCCTTGGTTCCCGGCGACTCCCACCCCGGACGAGATGAACGCCTACGACACCTTCATCTGCAAGCTGTGCGAGATGGCACGGAATCAGAAACGGATCAACGCAACGGAAAAGCCGACCGACAATGAGAAATATGCATTCCGCTGCTTTCTCCTGCGGCTGGGTTTTATCGGCGCGGAATACAAAACCGCGCGGAAAATACTGCTGAAGAACCTGTCCGGCTCCTCGGCATTCAGGAACGGAGGTGCGCAGCATGAGATTTCCGAGTAAAGAGACGGTCGAGCGTATCCGTAAGGAATACCCGGTCGGCACCCGTGTGGAGCTTGTTCAGATGGATGACCCACAGGCACCGCCTGTCGGCACGAAAGGCACCGTGCGAGGTGTGGATGACATCGGCAGCATCATGGTTGCCTGGGATAACGGCTGCGGTCTGAGCGTGGCTTACGGGGAGGATATTTGCCGTAAACTGCTGTAATATACACAGTTTCCGAACCACAAGATCGTGTAGTTTATAGCTCAGATATAACTGGATATAGTGTGCTTTCAGAGGTAATATGTGACTACCGAAAGGGAAACAAACCAAAACGGAGGTCACAAACATGAGCCAGAGAACAGAAAACCAGGTAGCCGAAATGAAGAAGCAGACCATCGGGGTCGAGGTCGAAATGAACAGCATCACCAGAGAGAAGGCCGCAAGGCTGGCAGCCACCTTCTTTGGTACCGGGCGGTACGAGAACACCGCTTGCCGCAACGGCTACTGCACTTGGTCGGCTTGGGATGAGAGCGGACGCGAGTGGAAATTCCAGAAGGACGTCAGCATCGCGGGCCTGGACAGCGAGAAATGCGAGATGGTCACGCCGATCCTCACCTACGCTGACATGGAGACCTTGCAGGAGCTGGTTCGCCGCCTCCGCAAAGCCGGAGCAAAAAGCGATGCCACCAGAGGCTGCGGTGTTCACATCCACATCGGTGCCAAGGGACACACGCCCCAAACGCTCCGAAACCTCGCAAACATCATGGCAAGCCACGAAGACCTCCTGGCAATCGCACTGAACCTCGACAGAGGCCGCATCAGCCGCTACTGCCGCACGGTTGACCCCAGATTCCTGGAACGGCTGAACAACAGAAAACCCACCACCATGGCAGCCTTGGCTGATATTTGGTACGGCAGCCAGAACGCCGACTACGGCAGAAGCCAGCACTACAACGACAGCCGCTACCATATGCTGAACCTCCACGCCACCTTCACCAAGGGAACGGTCGAGTTCCGGCTCTTCCAGTTCGATGCTCCGGCAGACGGCAAGCAGAACGGACTCCACGCTGGCCAGCTCAAGAGTTACATTCAGCTCTGCCTCGCCCTGAGCCAGATGGCAAAGACAGTCAGAACCGCAAGCCCCAAGCCCCAGCAGAACGAGAACCCCAAATACGCAATGCGCACTTGGCTCCTTCGCCTCGGCTTTATTGGCGACGAGTTCAAGACCGCAAGAGAGCTCCTCACGAAGCGCCTGGATGGGGATGCAGCTTTCCGCAGCGGCAGAGCAGCCGCTTGAAGGACGCAGCCCAGCGGCCCCCGAACCCGCTGATGGCGGGCTTTCGGTGGTAGAAGGCAACTTCGGAAAGGAGTATTTTTTATGGAAAAACGCTATTACATCGCTTACGGCAGCAACCTCAATGTCCGTCAGATGCGGATGCGCTGCCCGTCGGCACGGATCATCGGCACATCGGTTCTCAAGGATTACGAACTGCTTTTCAAGGGCAGCAAAACAGGCTCTTACCTTACGGTGGAAAAGAAGTCCGGCGTCTCAGTTCCTGTTGCTGTATGGGAAGTCACCGCAGAGGATGAAAAAGCCCTGGACCATTACGAGGGCTTCCCGAACTTCTATTACAAGAAGGAGTTGACCCTACCAATCAAGGGTATCCGCACGGGCAAAATCCGTAAGCGCCGGGTATTCGTGTACATCATGCATGAGGACAGGCCCATCGGCATTCCGTCCATTCCTTATATGCAGACCTGCATCCAGGGCTACGACGATTTTGGCTTTGACCGGCTTGTGCTGATAGACGCTTATCTCAAATGTGGGGAGGAACATCATGAGGGAAAATAAAATCATCCGAATATCGGTCTGTCCCAGGTGCGGGCAAGCTTACCGGGAGCATCCGGCTCTTTCAAGGCTCGACAACGAAACACTCATCTGCCCGGATTGTGGCACACGGGAGGCGCTCGATTCCATCGGCGTAAAACCGGATGAGCAGGAGCAGATCATCGCCTCCATTCACCGCTGCCGCCAGCCGGAATAACGCTGTAAAATACACAGTTTTTACTCCGAATGATCGTGTACTATATGCCTCCGAAATGACTGGCTATATCCGCACTTCAGAGGTAATATACACTCACAACAAAACAAACGGAGGTACACGGTTATGTGGAAAGAAGGCAGCATCAAGGTAAACGGCGAGGTTTTTCACTACTGGATGAAGCAGTACGACAAAGGTTCCGAGTGGGGCATCGACGGCGGACGCATTTCCAAGCTGATGCTCAAGCGGGACGGCAAAATCGTCTGCAACTACGACAGAGGCTGGGACATCGAACCCGCCGATGAGAACACGCAGCTTGCGCTGGAGCTTCTGCTCCACAGCGAGAACTGGTAAGCCAATAATTTCATAAAGGGACTGAGCCGAAAGGCTCTTTCTCTCGTATATTCCGAAGCAGCCACAGGGCTGTATTTTTTATGCCCAGGAGGTGGTCTCTACGAGAAAACTGAAAACATATAAGCCCACAAGGTTCATGGAGAAAACCTCCCACTACGATGTGGACGCAGCGGATTATGCCGTCATGTTCATCGAAAGTCTGTGTCACACCAAAGGCACCTGGGCGAGAAAGCCTTTCGAGCTCATCGACTGGCAGGAGCAAATTATCCGGGACATTTTCGGTGTCCTCAAGCCCAACGGCTACCGGCAATTCAACACGGCATACATCGAAATCCCCAAGAAGCAGGGCAAGTCGGAGCTTGCCGCTGCGGTGGCACTTCTGCTCACCTGCGGTGACGGCGAGGAACGTGCCGAGGTCTACGGCTGCGCCGCCGACCGTCAGCAGGCGTCCATCGTTTTCAATGTGGCGGCTGATATGGTGCGGATGTGTCCGGCACTCTCCAAACGGGTCAAGATACTGGATTCCCAGAAGCGGCTCATTTATCAGCCAACGGGCAGTATCTACCAGGTGCTCTCCGCCGATGTCGGTAATAAGCACGGTTTCAACACCCACGGCGTGGTGTTTGACGAGCTGCACACCCAGCCGAACCGCAAGCTCTTTGATGTTATGACGAAAGGCTCCGGCGACGCTCGTATGCAGCCGCTGTATTTCCTCATTACCACAGCCGGCAATGATACGAAGTCCATCTGCTATGAGATACATCAGAAAGCAAAAGATATCATTGAGGGCCGCAAAATCGACCATACCTTCTATCCCGTCATCTACGGTGCGGAGGAATCGGACGATTGGACGGACCCGAAGGTTTGGAAGAAAGCCAATCCCTCCCTCGGCATCACGGTCGGCATCGACAAGGTCAAGGACGCCTGCGAGTCTGCCAAGCAGAACCCCGGCGAGGAGAACTCCTTCCGACAGTTAAGACTCAACCAATGGGTCAAACAAGCAGTGCGCTGGATGCCCATGGACAAGTGGGACAAATGCGAGTTCGCCGTCAGCGAGGACGATCTGGAAGGCCGTGTCTGTTACGGCGGGCTGGACTTGTCCTCCACAACGGATATTACAGCATTCGTTCTGGTGTTCCCGCCGGAAGACGAGAATGGCAAGTACACCATCCTGCCGTACTTCTGGATACCGGAGGACAACCTTGACCTCCGAGTCCGGCGTGACCATGTGCCATACGATGTATGGGAGCGACAAGGCTTTTTACAGACCACCGAGGGCAATGTGGTTCATTACGGCTACATTGAGAAGTTCATTGAGAGTCTGGGCGAACGGTTTAATATCCGTGAAATCGCCTTTGACCGCTGGGGTGCCGTGCAGATGGTGCAGAACCTTGAGGGCATGGGCTTCACAGTCGTTCCTTTCGGACAGGGATTCAAGGATATGTCCCCGCCCACCAAGGAGCTGATGAAGCTGGTGCTGGAACAGAAAATAGCCCACGGCGGGCATCCCGTTCTCCGCTGGATGATGGACAACATTTTCATCCGCACCGACCCGGCCGGCAACATCAAGCCGGACAAGGAAAAATCCACAGAGAAAATCGACGGTGCCGTGGCAACGATAATGGCACTCGACCGCGCTATCCGCTGCGGCAATGAGAATGTAGAGAGCGTATACGACACAAGGGGCCTGCTGTTTATCTGAAATTGTAAACTTCTTGCGAACTGCTTGCATATCGCAAGCAAAAGTGGTATACTATATTCGCAAGGAGGCGATAAGCTATGGCAAGAACTTCTAATGTATTCGCGCGTGTAGAGCCTGAAATCAAAGAGCAGGCAGAACAGGTGCTTGATCAATTGGGAATCCCCATGTCCAATGCGGTCAGTATGTTTCTTCGGCAGATCGTTCTGCAGCGTGGCATTCCGTTTGAAATGAAACTGCCGGAGCGCAAACCGGTGGCTTTCGGATCTTTAACAAAGGAGCAGCAGGATGCAGAGCTTGAGAAAGGCATGGCAGATATCCGTGCTGGTCGCACCCATTCCGCACAGAGCGTCATGGATGAACTGAAAAGGGATTACGGCGTATGAATTGGGAAGTAGAATTCACCGATCAGGCAAGGCGCGACCTACGGGATATTCTGGACTACATCTCCTATGAATTGCAGGAACCGCAGGTCGCAGTAAAACTGGTGCGGCAGATCACAAAAGAGATCCTCTCTTTGGAGCAGATGCCCATGCGGTATCGGCTTTATGATGAGGAACCTTGGAAAAATCAAGGCTTGCGCTGTTTCCCGGTCAAGAACTATCTCATTTTCTACTACCCGGACGAAACCCAAAACACGGTTTATGCCGTCCGTATAATTTATGGTGGACGGGACATCAGCCGTCAACTGAGCGAAACCGAAACGATCTGAATTCAACACAACGAGAGCATCTGTCTACGGACAGGTGCTTTTCTTTTGCCCATTTTGAAGGAGAGTGATTTAGGTGGGTATTTTTTCAGGGCTGTTCAAATCCAGGGACAAGCCTCAGAACCGCACATCGGGCAGCAACTACGCCTTTTTCTTCGGCGGCACGACCTCCGGTAAAGCGGTGACAGAACGCTCCGCCATGCAGATGACCGCCGTGTACTCCTGCGTCCGCATCCTGTCGGAGGCTGTGGCGGGACTGCCGCTGCATCTTTACAAATACACGGACAGCGGCGGCAAAGCTATAGCACTTGACCATCCGCTCTACCGCTTGCTCCACGATGAGCCGAACCCGGAGATGAGCTCCTTTGTATTCCGAGAAACGCTCATGACGCACCTGCTCCTCTGGGGCAACGCTTACGCTCAGATCATCCGAAACGGCAAAGGTGAAGTGGTGGCGTTGTACCCACTTATGCCCAACCGCATGGAGGTCAACCGGGACAAGAACGGCAAGCTCTACTACCTCTATTCCACCCAGTCCGATGATGCACCCACCATGAAAGGCTCAACGGTCTATCTTGACCCATCCGAAGTGCTTCACATTCCCGGTTTGGGTTTTGACGGCTTGGTGGGCTACAGTCCCATCGCTATGGCAAAGAACGCCATTGGCATGGCGATTGCCTGTGAGGAATACGGTGCAAAATTCTTCGCCAACGGTGCCGCTCCGGGCGGTGTGCTGGAACACCCCGGTACGATCAAAGACCCTCAGCGTGTGCGTGAGAGCTGGCAGTCCACCTTCGGTGGCAGCGGTAACGCCAATAAGATCGCCGTGCTGGAGGAAGGCATGAAATACACGCCTATCGGCATCTCGCCGGAGCAGGCACAGTTCCTCGAAACACGAAAATTCCAAATCAATGAAATTGCTCGAATTTTCCGAGTCCCGCCCCACATGGTCGGCGACCTGGAAAAGTCGAGCTTTTCTAATATTGAGCAGCAGTCCCTTGAGTTCGTGAAATACACCCTTGACCCGTGGGTCATTCGCTGGGAGCAATCCATCCAACGGTCACTTATGTCCAAGGACGAAAAAGCCGTGTATTTCGTGAAGTTCAATCTGGAAGGTCTGCTCCGCGGCGATTACCAGAGCCGCATGAACGGGTACGCCATCGGCCGCCAGAACGGCTGGATGTCTGCCAACGACATCCGTGAGCTGGAAAACCTCGACCGCATCCCGGCAGAGGACGGCGGCGACTTATACCTCATCAACGGCAATATGCTCCCGCTGCAAAACGCCGGAGCTTTTGCAAATATCAACACCGATAACGGAAAGGAGGAAAAATCCGATGAAGAAGTTCTGGAATTGGAAAAACAGGACAGTGACCAACGAGGAGACGCAGGAACAGATCCAAGAGAGAACCCTGTTCTTAAACGGCACGATCGCTGAGGAGAGCTGGTTTGACGATGAAATCACGCCGCAGCTTTTCAAGGATGAGCTGATGTCCGGCTCCGGGAATATCACTGTCTGGATCAACTCGCCCGGTGGTGACTGCGTGGCAGCCGCCCAAATCTACAATATGCTGATGGACTACCACGGTGACGTCACAGTCAAGATCGACGGTATTGCCGCCTCTGCCGCATCCGTCATTGCGATGGCAGGTACGAAGGTGCTCATGTCACCCACGGCGCTCATGATGATCCACAACCCCTTGACGGTCGCTATCGGTGACAGCGAGGAGATGCAGAAGGCAATCGATATGCTCTCCGAAGTCAAGGAAAGCATCATCAATGCCTACGAGATCAAGACCGGCCTGTCCCGTGCCAAGCTCAGCCACCTCATGGATGCCGAGACCTGGATGAATGCCAACAAGGCTGTGGAGCTGGGCTTTGCCGATGATTTGCTGTTCAAGGCAGACGGTGAAAGCGCCGCTGCGGAGGACAGCTTCGTGTTCAGCCGCAGAGCCGTCACCAACTCGCTCATGTCCAAGGTCAAGAGCCATCACACACTGTCCGAACCTGCGAAAAGTGCAGGCACACCCATCTCCGAGCTCGAAAAGAGACTCGCACTTATCAAACCTTAAGGAGGATACAAACAATGAGTAAGATCAACGAACTGCGCGCACAGCGTGCAAAGACCTGGGAGCAGACGAAGGCATTTCTCGACTCCCACCGAAGCGATAAGGGCGTCCTCACCGCCGAGGACACCGCCACCTATGAGAAGATGGAACAGGAGATCGTCGACCTCGGTCGTGAGATCGAGCGCCAAGAGCGTCTGGACGCTTTCGAGCGTGAGCTGAACACTCCGGTCAATACCCCCATCACCCAGAAGCCCGACACGGCAAAGGTGGACACCAAGACTGGCCGTGCTTCCGATGCCTATAAGAAGGCGTTCTGGGCGCAGGCACGTACCAAGGGCGGTATGCTGACCGCAGAGATCCGCAATGCTCTGCAGGAAGGCGTGGACAGCGAGGGCGGTTACCTCGTCCCCGATGAATTTGAGCAGACGCTGGTGCAGTCTCTCGAAGCCGAGAATGTGGTCAGAAGCCTGGCTCATGTCATCACCACTGCCTCCGGCAGTCACAAGATCCCCATCGTCGCCACCAAGGGCACTGCCGCCTGGGTCGATGAGGAAGGCACCATTCCCGAAGGCGATGATGCTTTCGGTCAGCAGCTCATCGGCGCACACAAGGTCGCTACCATGATCAAGGTGTCCGAGGAGCTTCTGAACGACTCTGCCTTTGACCTGGAAGCCTACTTCCGCACCGAGTTCGCCCGCCGTATCGGCAACAAGGAGGAAGAGGCGTTCCTCACCGGCGACGGCAGCGGCAAGCCCACGGGTATTTTCAATGCCACTGGCGGCGGTCAGCTTGGCGTCACGGCCGGTTCTGCGACCGCCATCACCGCCGATGAGCTCATCGACCTGTTCTACTCTCTGAACAGCGCCTACCGCAAGAACGCCGTGTGGCTTCTGAATGACTCCACCATGAAGAACATCCGCAAGCTGAAGGACTCCAACGGCCAGTATCTGTGGCAGCCCGCTCTGCACGAGGGCGGTTTTGATACGCTGCTCGGCAAGCGTATCTACACCTCTCCCTATGCGCCGGAGCTGGCGGCCGGTCAGAAGACCGTTGCTTTCGGCGACTTCAACTACTACTGGATCGGCGACCGCCTGGGTATTACCTTCAAGCGTCTGAACGAGCGCTTTGCGGAGACCGGTCAGATCGGTTTCATCGCATCCAAGCGCCTGGACGGCAAGCTCATTCTGCCCGAAGCCATCAAGGTACTGCAGCAGAAAGGCTCCGCTTCTTCCGGCGGTTAATGAGAGGAGGCGGCGGTGATGGACGAGCTTCTTTCCAAAGTGAAAGCCAACCTTATCCTGGAACACACGGCGGATGATGAGCCGCTGAAAGGCTACATCACTGCCGCTGTTTCTTACGCCGAAAGCTACCAGCACATCCCGGAGGGCTATTACACGGAGAACCCTATGCCAGCCACCACAGAGCAAGCCGTCATCATGCTGTCGTCCCACTTCTATGAAAGCCGGGACGGCAGCACGGGCGGCTTCTTTGCGGATAACACCGGAGCGGCGCAGCAGGTGTGGAACACCGTCAATCTGCTGCTCCGCTTGGATAGGCGGTGGCAGGTATGAGCTTTGGAAAAATGAACGGCTTTGCCGACATCGTGGAAAGCCGTCAAGTCAAGGACAGCGAGGGCTTTACCCATTCCGAGGATGAAGTCCTCGCTTCCGTCCGTGTGTACCGGGAAGGTCGGCACGGCAGTCAGCGGTGGGCAAACCTCGCTGCATTCAGTGAAGCGACCGACCTGTTCCGCTTTCGATGTATTCCTGGGCTGACGGTCACTACCGACCAGTTTCTCATCTGCGATGACTGTCGCTACGACATTATGTCCGTGGAGGATGTAAAGGGGCGTGGGATGTACATTGAGTTGCTGGCAAAGAAGGAGGTGCCGACCGTTGGCTAAGTGCGATATGAAAATGCCGGAGGATTTCCTTCTGAAGATATCCAAGCTCGGCAGCAACTTTGACAGCGTGGCAGATACCGTCCTGCAGGCCGGTGGCGAGGTCGTGCTGAAAAGGGTCAAGAGCAATCTTTCCTCCGTCATTGGCAGAGGGACAAAATTCAAATCCCGCACCACGGGCGAACTGGAAGGCGCACTCGGCCTTTCGCCCTCCAAGCTGAACCGGGACGGCAACCACGACATCAAGGTCGGTTTTGCCGAGCCACGCTCGGACGGCGGCAGCAATGCCAAGCTGGCCAACATTCTCGAATACGGCAAGCACGGTCAGCCCGCAAAACCGTTTCTGAAACCTGCGAAAACGGCATCCCGGCAGGAATGCATCGATGCCATGACCAAGGCGCTGGATGAGGAGGTGGAAAAGCTGTGAGTCTTCTATCCGATTTACAAACCATCGCCGAGCATTGCGGTGTTCCAGTGGAAACGGGTGTGTTCTCCGGCAAAGCCCCGGACACCTATTTTGTGATAACCCCGCTATCGGACAACTTTGAGCTTCACGCCGACAACGCTCCCGGCTGTGAGACACAGGAGGCACGGCTGTCCCTCTTCACAAAGGGCAGTTACACCAAACTGAAAAATGCACTCGTCCGAGCCATGCTGGGTGCGGATTTTTATATTACCGACCGCCGGTACATCGGCTTTGAGACCGAAACCGGCTATCATCACTACGCCATTGATGTGGCGCAAATCTACGAACTGGAGGAATAAGTTATGGCGACTATCGGTCTTGACAAACTGTATTACGCAAAAATCACCGAGAACGACGCCGGTGAGGAAACCTACGGTACGCCGTCCCAGCTTGCCAAAGCCATCTCCGCTGACCTTTCGGTGGAACTGGCAGAGGCGACGCTCTATGCCGATGACGGCGCTTCGGAGATCGTGAAGGAATTCAAATCCGGCACACTCTCCCTCGGCATTGACGATATCGGCTCTGCGGCGGCATCCGACCTCACGGGTGCGACTATTGACAAGAACAAGGTGCTGATTTCCGCATCCGAGGACGGCGGCGACCCTGTGGCGGTAGGCTTCCGTGCCAAGAAGTCCAACGGCAAGTACAAGTATTACTGGCTGTACCGCGTGAAATTCGGTATTCCGGCGACGAACCTTGCCACCAAGGGCGACAGCATTACCTTTTCCACGCCGACCATTGAAGGCACCATTCTGCGCCGCAACAAGGCAGACGCAGGCGGCAAGCACCCGTGGAAAGCGGAGGCACTGGAGGGCGATGTGACCGCTGCGACTATCACGAACTGGTATAAGGAAGTCTATGAGCCGACCTATACCACGACACCCGAAAAACAAGGTTAACGGAGGTAACGCACAATGGATAACGAAAGAACCGCAGTTATCAACATCGGTGACGAGGAGTACACGCTGCTCCTCACAACCAAAGCCACCAAGGAGATCGCCGGTCGCTATGGCGGGCTGGAAAACCTCGGCGAGAAGCTGATGAAGTCCGAGAACTTTGAAATGGCCATCGGAGAGATCGTGTGGCTCATCACGCTTCTGGCAAATCAGAGCATCCTCATTCACAACCTCAAGGATAAAGAGCATCCCAAGGAGCTGCTCACCGAGGATGTGGTGGAGCTTCTGACCACGCCCCTCGACCTTGCCGATTACAAAACCGCCATTACGGAAGCTCTCTACAAGGGCACCAAGCGGAATGTGGAAAGTGAGAAAGACGCAAAAAACGCGCAAGTCGGGTAACGGTCTCCGATGCGGAGCTGTTTACCCGGCTTCTTTATTACGGTCTTGCCCACCTGCATCTCAGCCAAGATGAGGTGTGGCTGATGCCGTTTGGACTTCTGCTGGATCTGTGGGAGTGCCACAAACAGTATAACGGGCAGGCTATTCCTGCTCACGAACACTACATTGACGATATTATCCCGGATGACATTTAAGGAGGTGACGGTAAATGGCAGACAGTTTCGGACTGAAGATCGGTCTTGAGGGCGAAAAGGAGTTCAAAAAAGCGCTGGCGGACATCAACCAGTCCTTCAAGGTGCTCGGCTCCGAAATGAAGCTCGCCACCTCTCAGTTCGATAAAAATGACAAATCCGTGGAGGCTCTCGCCGCACGGAATAAGGTGCTGCGAAAAGAGATCGATGAGCAGACTACAAAAATCGAAACTCTTCGTAAGGCTCTGCAGAATGCCGCCACCTCTTTCGGAGAGAACGACCGCCGCACCCAGAACTGGCAGATCCAACTCAACAATGCCGAAGCCGCCCTCAACGATATGAATCGTGAGCTGGACGAGAACGAGAAAGCCATCAAGGAGGGCGGCAAGGCTGCGGAGGAATCCGGCAGTAAGTTTGAAGGCTTCGGCAAGGTTCTCAAAACCGTAGGTGTGGCACTCGGTGCCGTGGTTGTTGCCGCAGGTGCCGCCGCCGTGAAGCTCGGAAAAGAGGTCATCGCTGCCTATGCAGACTACGAGCAGCTGGTCGGCGGCGTTGACACCCTGTTCAAGGACTCCTCGCAGGAGATCCAGCGGTATGCCGCCAGCGCATACAAAACGGCGGGACTCTCTGCCAACGAGTACATGGAGACGGTCACAGGGTTCTCTGCAAGCCTGATCCAGTCCCTCGGCGGTGATACCGAGAAGGCCGCAAAGTATGCGGACATGGCAATTACGGATATGTCCGACAACGCCAACAAGATGGGTACGGATATGTCCTCCATTCAGAATGCCTACCAGGGCTTTGCCAAGCAGAACTACACGATGCTCGACAACCTCAAGCTGGGCTACGGCGGCACAAAGCAGGAAATGGAGCGCCTGCTTGCCGATGCGGAGAAGATATCCGGTGTCAAGTACGACATTTCCTCCTACGCAGATGTGGTGGAAGCCATCCATGTCATGCAGGAGAGCATGGACATTGCCGGTACGACCGCAAAAGAAGCCGAAGCCACCATTTCCGGCTCTGTCAATGCACTGAAATCCGCCGTGTCGAACCTTATCGTAGGCTTCGGTGATGCGGATGCTGACATGGAACTGCTGTGCAACAACATGGTGGATGCCTTCAAGACCGTGGTGGCAAACATCACCCCGGTCATTGAAAACATCGTGGCGGCTCTGCCCACGGTGCTGGATGCTCTGCTGACGGCTGTGGGTGAACTGCTGCCCACACTGCTGGAAGCGGTCACTGAGCTATTCTCGCAGGTGCTGGAAACGCTACTGTCCTTGCTTCCGCAGCTTATCCCGGCTGCGGTGTCCGCACTTATGACCATCGTGAACACGCTGATCGAGAATCTGCCCCTGCTTATCGAGGCAGCGGTGCAGCTGGTGTCTACACTTGTGACCGGCATTGCGGATGCACTGCCCACGCTCATCCCGGCAGCGGTGCAGGCTATCGTCACCATCGTACAAGGACTGGTGGACAGCCTGCCGATGCTCCTTGACGCAGCCTTACAGCTTATAACAGGGCTTGCCCAGGGACTATTGGACGCACTGCCCGTGCTGATTGCAGCTCTGCCGGAGATCATCAACGGTATCATTACCTTCTTACTGGATTCGATTCCTCAGATTATCGAAACAGGCATTCAGCTTCTGACCTCGCTGGTGACTGCATTGCCGGAGATCATCACGGCAATCGTGGAAGCTATCCCGAAAATCATTGACGGCATTATCAATGCTGTGCTGAATGCGATACCGCTCATTATTCAGGCAGGCATCGACCTGCTGATTTCTCTCATTCAAGCCCTGCCGCAGATCATCACGACCATCGTGCAGGCGATTCCGCAAATCATCTCCGGCATTGTCAATGCTCTGGTCGGAAACATCGATAAAATCATCATGGCAGGTGTGCAGTTGTTCGTTGCGCTGATTGAAAACCTGCCTACCATCATCGTGGAGATCGTCAAGGCCGTGCCGCAGATTATTGCGGGCATCGTGAAAGCCTTCGGCTCTCTGATGTATAAAATCGTAGAAATCGGCGGCAACATCGTCAAGGGACTGTGGAGCGGTATTACCCAGCTTGCCTCGTGGCTGTGGGATAAAGTGTCCGGGTGGATCTCCTCCATCTGGGACGGTATCTGCGATTTCTTCGGTATCCATTCACCCTCGAAGGAGATGGCATGGGTCGGTGAAATGCTGGTCAAGGGTCTTGCAGGCTCCATTGATGACAACGGCAATGAAGCGGTCAAAGCCGCAGAAGGCATGGCAGAGGACATCAACGGCGTTATGGGCAACCTTGCCCACGATATGCAGACGGCTCTGCCTACTGATTTTGATGTGAACGGCTCGATCCGCTCTGCCGTGGACGGTGTGGTCGGAAAGGCGGCATCCGCTTTCACCATTGCCCTGAACATTACGAACTTCAACAATTACAGCAGTGAGGATATCCGTCAGCTCACCTCCGAAGTCATGGAAACGGCAAACCAGTTTGCCCAGCGGAAAGGAGTGGTATTCGCATGACCTATTTTACCTACAACGGCCGCAGTTCCGCTGATTTCGGTCTGCATATCGAGAAGAAGGACGTGTTCTCCGCACCGGAGTACGATGCGGAGTTCATTTCCATTCCCGGCAGGAGCGGTGACATCATCAATCCGAACCGCCGCTTTGCAAACATCAAGGTTACTTACACGGTGTTCCTCGCTCGGAAGAATATAGCCGCACTTGCCGCTGTCCTGCGGGACATTAAGGGCTGGCTTTATTCCGAGCCGGACAGATACCACGAAATCACCGACTCTTACGATGCGGAGTATTTCCGCTACGGTGTCATCTCCGGCAATCTGGACATTGAGGAGCAGCTAAACAAGGTCGGCTGCTTCACCGTGACCTTCAACTGCAAGCCCTACAAATACAGTTTCGCGGGACAAAAGGTTTTAGCATCCGGCACCAGAAGGTTGTCTGTAACCAATCCCACCGCTTTCACAAGCAAACCGTACATCAAAATATATGGAGGCGGCACAGTACGGCTTATGATTCAGCCGGAGGGCGAAGGTACGAACCTGTGGACGATTTCAGAGGTCGACGAAACCATCGAAATTGACAGCGAACTTATGAATTGCTTTAAGGATACCACCCTCAAAAATGATACCGTTACCGGCGAAGGTTTTCCGGTGCTGAAGCCGGGAACGACCACCATCGCCTGTGCAGGAAATGTGCAGCGGATCGAGGTCATTCCGAGGTGGTGCTGTCTGTAAGGTCGCTCCCGATTGTAAGCGGTAGAAAAATTCAAAAAGGTATGGTATACTGTTTTTAAGTGAGGACGACAAGTCGAAATTTGCAGGTGTGATTGATGAGAATTGTAGAAGTTACAGAAAACAAAAAACAATATCTTGATTTGCTCCTATTGGCAGATGAGCAGGAAGATATGGTTGACTGTTATCTCTATAAAGGTAAAATGTATGTTCTTGATGATGACGGAGTGAAATGCGAGTGTGTCGTAACGGACGAAGGGAATGGAATTCTTGAAATTAAGAATATCGCTACAGTTCCCCCATTTCAGCGAAAAGGCTATGCCAAAGCGCTGATTGAATTTCTTATTGAAAAATACCGCAGACAATTTTCGATACTGCAAGTGGGAACCGGCGACAGCCCGTTGACGATACCCTTTTATGAAAAATGTGGCTTTGTACGCTCGCATACCGTGCCAAATTTCTTTACGGATCATTATGATCACCCGATATATGAGTGTGGTGTACACCTTGTAGATATGGTGTATATGCAAAGACCTCTATAAAACCAATTCCAGTTTGTCGAGCTACAAGTAAATCATTTATACTCAACCACCAGGGAGAAATCCCCGGTGGTATTTTTATGCCCGGAAGGAGGTGGTTTTCATGATCCCGGTGCTTTATTTGCCCAACGCTGCGGACTTTTCCTCATTCGGTCTTGGTGTGCTGACGGACACTGTTTCCTGCGAAGTCACCGAAGAGCGAAACGGTGTGTTTGAGTGTCTGCTCAAATACCCGGTGAGCGGTCAGCACTATGGGCTTATCACCAAGGAGTGCGTCATCAAGGCAAAGCCCAACGATACCGCCGCCGACCAGGCATTCCGTATTTACCGCATCACGAAGCCCTTAAACGGCATCGTCACCATCTACGGTCAGCACATCTCCTATGACCTTGCCAATGTGCCGGTGTTGCCTTTTTCGACGGAGAGTCGCTCTCCGCAGCTCATTCTCTCGCAGCTCCTTGCCGGAGATACACGCTTCACGGGCTGGACGGACTACTCGGATGCAAAGGCGTTTTCCGTCACGCAGCCGAAAAGCGTCCGTGCCTGCCTCGGAGGTACGGAAGGCTCCATGCTCTCCAAATGGTACGGCGAATTTGAGTGGGACAACTTCACGGTAAAGTTCCATTCGCACCGTGGGCAGAAAACCGGCGTGGTCATTGAATACGGAAAGAACCTCACCGCATTGGAGCAGGACGAAGACAACAGCGGAGTGTATACCGCACTGCTCCCGTATGCCGTGTACACCCCGGAAGGCACGGACACCGAAACGGTAGTCACGCTGCCGGAGGTCACGCTCCCCATTGTGACTTCGGAGATCGTCCGGGCGAAAACGCTCATCATGGATTTCTCCGACCAGTTTGACGGAGTTGTGGCCGAGGAAGCCCTCAGAGCCAAAGCCAACAGCTACATCAAGGCAAATCCGCTGGGAGCGACCATTCCCACGGTGAAGGTGTCCTTTGAACCGCTCTGGAAACAGCCGGAGTATTCGGCATTGTTGGAGCGGGTCAGCCTCTGCGATACCGTCACCATTCGGCACTCGCTGCTGGGTGTCAGCGTGTCGGCTATGGTCATTGAAACCGTGTATGACACCCTCGCCGAGCGGTACAAGAGCATTTCCCTCGGTCAGAGCAAGTCCAGTATGATCACCACCATTTCCGAGGTGCAATCAACGGTTGATAAGGTGGAATCCACGGTAGGACGCTTTCCAAAGCTGCTCCAAACCGCCATCGGCAAGGCCACCGGGCTTATCACCGGCCAGAGCGGCGGCTATGTGGTCATTCACACCAGCGAGGAAAACGGACAACCTTATGAGCTGCTCATTCTGGACGCTCCCTCTATTGACGATGCCGTGAATGTCTGGCGGTGGAATGTGGGCGGTCTGGGCTTTTCCCATAACGGCTACAACGGCCCCTACGAAACTGCCATCACGGCAGATGGTCAGATCGTTGCGGACTTCATCACCTCCAGCTCTCTGGTAGCAAACATCATCAAGGCAGGCGTTATCCAGTCACAGGATGGCTCGTCTTATTGGGATTTGGAGAGCGGCGAGGTCGTGCTTCGTGCCTACGCCACCAGCAAGGAGGTCACCGAGGTCAGCGACCGCATTACCACCATCGAGGAGCAGAAAATGCTCCGGCTTGTCATCATCTCGTCCAACGGGAACATCTTCAAAAACGGCAATGTGAAAACGCTGCTTTCCGCCAAGGTGTACTCCTGGGATGAAGACATCACCGACACGCTGGATGCCAACCAGTTTATCTGGACAAGGGTGTCGGAAGATACGGAAGCGGACAAAGTCTGGAATGAACAGCATTTCGGCGGCGCAAAGTCCGTGGTCATCACCGGTGCGGATGTCAAAGTCCGCGCCACTTTTTATTGCGACCTCATCGACACCACGACCAGGCAGAGCCTGTTATAACGGAGGAATTCACTATGGCAACCACAGAACCCACAACAGAAACCGGAACAGCGTCCGTTTCTGATACAACAACTTCAAAGGAGGCTTCTCACATGAGCAAAGCACAAGGCCAGTTTACCATCATCGACTACAATGACGCACTGACGCTGACGGGGTACATCGGCTCGAACCTCGCCAAGACTCAGATGTATAACCCCGACAACGGCAGTTACACCCCGGACTGGAAAACGAAGAACCTCGTTCTGACACCCAGTCTGTATGTCATCGGCACCACTGCCGACCAGATCGCCACCGCCAATGTCACCTCGGTCAAGTGGTATGTGGGCGACAGCAACACCGCCATTACCGCAGGTACGAACTACGGACTGAGTGGTGCCAAGAGCCACATCCTCACGGTCAAGGCCAATGTCATGGCGGAGCTGCCCGGTATCGACTACCGCTGCGTCATCACCTACAAGGACGAAAGCACCGGTTTGTCGCTGACCCATCCGCTGACCATTTCCTTCTCCCGTGTGGTCAACGGCTCCGGCATCGTTGACCTGCTGGTCACCACGCCCAACGGAAATGTGTTCAAGAACGAGGAGGTCGCCAGTCTGACCGCCAAGGCCGAGCTGTGGCGTGGCTCTACGGTGGACACCACCAAGGTCAGCTACAAGTGGGCGGTCATGGACGCTTCCGTCACCGCTACTTCTTCCACCGGCTATGATGCAGACTTCGGCATCGGCTGGCGCAAGCTCTCGGATACCGCCGACAAATACACCGGCACGGTCACCAATACCCTCACGGTCTACGCCGCAGCGGTGGACAGCTACGCCGTGTTCAAGTGCTGTGCCCAGGACACAGATTCCGCATCGGCTTCTTATAACACGAAGTTTTTCGATGTGGCGACCTTCATCGACAACTCCGACCCGTTGCAGATCATCGTCACCTCCACGGGCGGCGATGTGTTCAAGAACGGCCAGGGTACGACCGTGCTGACCGCCGTCTGCTACCAGGCGGGCTCCGAGGTGGATGCGGCCGGGAACGGCAGTTACACCTGGACGAAGTACAACAAAGACGGTGTTGTCGATACCTCTTGGGGTACCAACGGCAGCAAGACCGGCAAGACCCTGTCGGTGTCCAGCGCCGATGTGGATACCAAGGCAACCTTTATGGTCGTTGTGGCGCTTTGAGGAGGTGGTGAGATGATCGCATCAGCACAGTTCACGATTATCAGTCTCTGCGATGTGGTCACCTCGGACACGCCGCCGGAGAACCCCTATGAGGGGCAGCTCTGGGTGGATACTTCCGTGACCCCGCCGGAAACGAAGATATGGGACGGAAATGAATGGATGGTGCAGAACGACATTGAAACGATCCGCACCACCATTTCCATTCTGACCGAGAAGGACGCACAGTTCCAGCAGACCATCGACGGGCTGAACAGCTATGTGGCGACCCTCACCGAAACCGTGGAAACGGTGTCCAACGACCAGGGCGTCCTGGAGGAACGGGTGCTGAACTCCGAAAGCCGTGTTTCGGAATTGGAACACACGGTGGATGGACTGTCCGTCACCATGCAGGAGCAGTACATCGGCGGCATCAACTATGTGCAGAATTCCTCTGGGCTGAACGGCATAACGGACGATTGGAGCTACTCCGGTACGGTAAAAACAGATACCTCCACCGATACCCAGAACAACACCATTTCCGACTCCTGCTTTGTGCTGGGCGCATACTCCTCGTTGTCGCAGTACATCCGAGGGGTGGTCCCCGGCACTTATACGATCTCGGTTCGGGCAAAGAAAACCTCGACCATGTCCGGGTATTTCTATGTAACCTACAACGGGAACAAAACCAAGTACCTGTTCAATAAGTCCACGGCGTTTGACTGGACGGATTACTCCGTAACGCTCACGGATGTGACCGACCCCACGTTGCGTATTTACTGCTACTGTCGGGATGCGTCCATTTATCTCGCCGACATCATGATCTCCGAAGGAGCGATTCCCCGAAAGTGGACGCCTGCTCCCAACGAGATCTACACTCAGGAGGTCAAGATCGACAAGCGGGGCATCGAGGTAACCAACAGCGCATCGTCCCAGCGGACGGTCATCACAAACACGGAGTTCGCCGGTTACTACAACGACGAGGTGATCTTCACCCTGAACAAGGACGAAACGCAGACCAAGAAAACCACGGTGGACGGCGAGCTGACCGTGGGCAAAACGAAGTTTGTCCCGATGCCGACGGCGTCCGAGGGGCTGAACATCGTCATTCTGGATTAAGGAGGGAAAGCTATGGCAACTTGGAAAAGTGCAGCATACGATGGGCGCTATCTTCAACTGGACATTTCAGAAAGCGTGAATGTGGTCGGTAACAGCTCAACACTTTCCTGGACGCTGACCTCTACCGGTGGCGCATCCACTTACTACACCATTGACACGACCACTGTAACGATCAATGGTACGACCGTATACTCAAAGGGCCGTACCTATTGGGATGACCGTGTTTTCCCGGCAAAGAAAGGTTCTGTCAGTGGCACGATTACTGTAGCTCACAACAGCAACGGCAGCAAAACGATTGCGGTCGGATTCTCGACCCGTGTTTATATCTACGGTTCACAGGAATACGGCGGCAGCATGACGCTGACTACCATTGACCGCTCTGCTCCCACAGTTACATTCAGTACATCGAATGTCACGGCAAACGGGTTCAAAATCTCCGCGACATCCTCGGCCACGGCGGACGTCTGGCAGTACAGTACAAACGGCGGTTCGAGCTGGACGCAGTTCTCAACGACGGCATCCACCAGCGCCAGCGTAACATTGTCCTCGCTCTCACCGAATACAAGCTACACGGTGAGGGTCAGAGCAAGGCGGCAGTACAACCATGTCTACGGCACTTCCGGCAGTTCCACGGTCAAGACGCTGGGCGGTGCTGTGGTGAATAGTGTCAACACGGTGACGGCGGACAATGCCACGGTTTCCATTACCATCAATGTGACCGTGTACGAAGCCTCCTACACCAATACGCTGGTGCTCAAAAACGGCAGCGCGACCATCCTGACTATTTCCGGGCTTTCCTGGTCGAAGGGCACGGCGAACCGCACGGTCACGCTGACATCGGCGCAGAGGACAACGCTGTTGAACGCTATGGCGTCCATCAAGTCGTTCACAGGTACCTTTGCGGTTTCGTCCTACAGCGGGTCTACGCAGATCGGCAGCACCTCAAGCAAGACCGCCACTGTACTGACCACGGCAACCAATTCTGCTCCAACCATAAGCGGATTCACTTATGCCGACAGCTACACGACCACGAAAAACCTCACAGGCAACGACCAGCTATTCGTTCAGAACTACTCGACCCTCAAGGTCACGCCCGGAACGGCAACTGCAAAAAACGGTGCCAGTATTTCCAACTACACAGCTTCCTGCAACGGGCTGTCATCCTCTAACACTACCGGCTCTGCCTTATCTGTTGGAAAGATCGCCAAGTCCGGCAGCGTAACGGTCACGCTCACGGTCACGGACTCCCGCGGTTATACCGCCAGCGTTTCCCAAACTATTACGGTCATCCCATACGCAAAGCCGAAGGTGTCCTCGGTGACGCTCCGACGAACCAACGACATTGAAGCGGAAATGCAGCTCAAATTCAGTGGCTCTATTTCTGCTGTGACCGTAGACGGGACGCAGAAAAACAGCGTGGTTTATGTGCGGTATCGTTACAAGAAAACCAGTGAGAGCAGCTACGGCAGCTACACCAGCATCTATTCCGGCACGACAAAAAGCGGAACCTCTTTCAGCTACTCCAATTTGGAACTGTGCAATCTGGATGCCAACAGTTCCTACGACTTCCATTTGCAGATCCAAGACAAGCTCTATTCTTTGAGCAGTCTGGATCTGTATTTTACTGTCCCGCAGGGTACGCCGCTCATTGCGCTTCGGAAAAAGAAGGTCGGCATCAACACGCCGGAGCCACAAGCCATGCTGGATGTTGCCGGAGATATGCGGGTGGATGGCTCACCCCTTGCGGATTTTGTCATTCAGCAAGGGACAAGCGGCATCTGGAATTACCGTAAATGGAAAAGCGGTACAGCGGAATGTTGGGGTCAGTATTCCTTTACGACCGCCATTTCGACGGCATGGGGCGTGCTCTATGAGAGCGGAGCAATTGCGCTCCCTAATTTTCCATTTACCTTCGCGGAAATTCCCCATGTCCATATCTCCACGGAGAACAGCAATTACGCCATGTTTGTGGAGCGAGGCAGTTCGAGTAGCTGGTCTACAACGACCAACCCCGGAAAGATATTTGCCGTAAGACCAAATACGGTACCATCGGCAACCTACAAGGTATCAATCTATGCCATCGGAAAAGTGTGACGCTCCGGCGTCACTTTTTTCATACACAAATTCAACTTTCAAAGGAGGACAAACAACATGAAAGAATTCTGGACGACCATTCAGGTGGTGTTCGCCGGTATCGGCGGCTGGCTCGGATGGTTCTTGGGAGGATGTGACGGCTTGCTTTATGCGCTTCTGGCTTTCGTGGTCATCGACTATGTGACCGGCATCATGTGCGCCGTGGTGGACAAGAAGCTGTCCAGCGAAGTCGGATTCAAGGGCATTTTCAAAAAGGTGCTCATCTTCGCTCTGGTCGGCATCGGGCATATTCTCGACACCCGCGTCATCGGCAGCGGCTCGGTGATGCGTACCGCCGTCATTTTCTTCTATTTGTCGAATGAGGGCGTGTCCCTGTTGGAAAACGCCGCATACCTGGGACTGCCTATTCCGCAGAAGCTGAAATCCGTTCTGGAGCAGCTTCATGACCGCAGTGAAAAGGAGGATGAATAATATGGCTTACACAAACAGTTCCCTGGTGTCCTACACCAAACTCAGCCCGAACCACTCCGGGCAGCGTACCCACAGCATTGACCGCATCACGCCGCACTGCGTGGTGGGTCAGTGCAGTGTGGAAACGCTGGGCAACATCTTTTTGCCGACCTCACGGCAGGCAAGCAGCAACTATGGCATCGGCGTGGACGGTCGGGTCGGGATGTATGTGGAAGAGAAAAACCGCTCCTGGTGCTCCTCCTCCGCAGCCAACGACCAGAGAGCTATCACCATCGAGTGTGCCAGCGACAACACCGAGCCTTACGCTTTCAAGGATGTGGTGTACAAGAGACTCATCGAGCTTTGCACCGATATCTGCAGGCGAAACGGCAAAACCAAGCTGCTCTGGCTGGGCGATAAGACCAAGACGCTGAACTACACTCCGAAGTCTGACGAGATGGTTCTGACCGTCCATCGCTGGTTTACGAACAAATCCTGCCCCGGCAACTGGATGTATGCCCGTATGGGCGATCTGGCATCCAGGGTCACGGCAGCTCTCGGCAGCGAGGTGAAGCCGGTCGAACCGACCCAACCCACCGGCACAATCAAAGCTGGCGACCTCGTGACCATTACGGGCAGTACCTACTACAACGGCAAATCCATTCCCGGCTGGGTGAAGAAGCTCTGCTGGTATGTGGTCGAGGTCAGCGGCGACCGTGCCGTCATCAATAAGGATGAATCCGGCAGGTACGCCATCATGTCGCCGGTCAAGACCTCTGCGCTTGCCGTGGCAGGCACGAAACCCGCCGGGGACTACCGCATCCACACAGTGGTGCATGGTGACACCCTCTGGGCAATCGCCAAGAAGTATCTCGGCAACGGCAGCCGCTATAAGGAAATCGTCAGCCTGAACGGGCTGAAAAGCAATGTCATCTACAGCGGCATGAAGCTGAAGATTCCGAATAAGTAAATCGAACCTATCACACGCCCTCTGCGGATTTTTCCGTGGAGGGCGTTATTTTTTTTGCCCATTTTACCCTGACAAAAGTGCCTTTTCTCTGGGTATAGCGAGAAACGCTATTTCTCAGGAATGAGGTATCAATCACACTATGACAGACACGGAACGCTCACGAATTGTGGAACTCCAACACCAGGGCTACGGGTATAAGAAAATATCCGCTATAACAGGGCTACCGCTAAACACTGTAAAGTCCTTTTGCGCCAGACATCCTGTGCAGATCAAAGAGATGCCGGACTCAAATGCCCTGTGCCGAAACTGCCTGGCTCCGCTTGAGCAGACACCGCATAAACGGAAAAGGATGTTCTGCTCCGATGCCTGCCGAATGGCGTGGTGGAACGCACATCCCGAAAGAGTGCAGCGAAAAGCGTACTACACACTCACTTGCCGACATTGCGGGAAGCAGTTTGAAAGCTATGGCAACAGCCATCGGGTGTTCTGCTCCCGTGACTGCTATTTGAAATTCCGCAGGAAGGAGGCCGACCATGAGTGATTACGATAAGCGTCTGTTTGCCTACCAGATGGCGATGGCACTCGCCCGGAGTATGCGTTCCAAGGGGCTGATATCAGCCAAAGAGTACGCTAAGATCGATACAATTATAGCCAATAAATACGGTATATCTTCGTGTAGTATATTCCGCTGAAATCACTGGATAAATCGTGTTTTTAGAGGTAATATGTCACACACCAAAGGGAGGTGAACCACATGAAGAGAGTAGTAGAAAGGGTCGATGCCCTAATTCCCGCACAGCCGAGAGCTTTGCGTGTTTGCGCTTATGCCCGTGTTTCCACAGGAAAGGATGCCATGCTGCATTCACTGTCCGCGCAAGTCAGTTATTACAGCAAAATGATTCAGAGCCACAACGGGTGGATGTACTGCGGCGTTTACAGCGATGAGGCTGTGACCGGCACAAAAAGAGAACGAGCCGGGTTTCAGCACATGATTGAGGAGTGCCGCCAAGGGAACATCGATCTTGTTATTACGAAGAGCATATCCCGTTTCGCCAGAAATACGGTGACGCTTCTTCAGACTGTCCGAGAGCTGAAAAGCCTGGGTGTAGATGTGTTCTTTGAAGAGCAGCACATCCACACCATGAGTGCGGACGGTGAGCTGATGATGACCATCCTGGCGTCCTACGCACAGGAAGAGAGTTTGTCAGCCAGTGAAAATCAGAAATGGCGTGTCCGAAAAGCCTTTGAAAACGGAGAAATCATCAACCTCCGCTTTCTGTTCGGCTATGACATCACACCGGACGGCATAAGGGTGAACGAGACGGACGCTGCCATCGTCCGAGAGATATTTGCACGGTTCAACGGCGGCGAGAGCATGAGTTCCATCTGCCGTGACCTTGATGCCAGAGGACATAAAGGCGTTCTCGGCGGCACATGGTGTGCGGAGCGGATGCGGAATACCTTATCCAATGAAAAGTACCTCGGCAATGCACTCCTGCAAAAGCAATACCGCAACAACCACATTGAAAAGAAACTGTTACCCAATCGAGGAGAGCTTCCGATGTACTATGCTGAGGGAACGCATGAGCCAATCATCGACCAGGCAACATTTGATAAGGCACAGGAGCGGCTCAGAATACTGGCGCAACAGACTTCCAACCGCAAAAAACCGACTCATTCAGCTTTTTCGGGGCTGATTCACTGCGGACTGTGCGGCAATACCTATAAGCGCGTAACTTACCGCAAAAAACACTACTGGAATTGCACTACATTCCAGACAAAAGGAAAATCCGAATGTGCTGCAAAGCGGATTCCAGAAGAAACGCTCGAAGTCCTCACCTGCGAGGTGCTGGGAGAGGGCAGCATCGACAGCGATATGGTCAGAAGCAAAATAACGGCAATCAGAGCAGAGAAAAACAATGTGGTCGTGTACTGCATGGACGACGGTTCTGAAATCGTTAAACGATGGAAAGACCGCTCCAGAGCAGAAAGCTGGACGCCTGAAATGAAAGAAAAGGCACGGCAGCGGGCATTACAGGCAAGGAGGAAAAAGGAATGAACAGAACAGCAGCACGGTCGGTCACAGTCATTCCGCCGACCATCAATCCGCTGACGCACCTTTCCAGGGTGGCTGTACAAAAACGGCGGGTCGCAGGATACGCAAGAGTGTCCACAGACAGCGATGAGCAGTTCACCAGCTACGAGGCACAGGTGGATTACTACACGCAATACATCAAACGCAATCCCGAATGGGAGTTTGTTAAGGTTTACACCGACGAGGGCATTTCCGGCACGAATACCAAGCATCGCATCGGCTTTAATGAAATGATCGCCGACGCCATGTCCGGTAAAATCGACCTCATCGTCACAAAGTCGGTCAGCCGCTTCGCCCGAAATACGGTCGACAGCCTGGTTACCATCCGCAAACTGAAAGAAAAAGGCGTAGAAGTCTACTTCGAAAAAGAGAACATCTACACCTTTGACGGCAAGGGCGAACTGCTGCTTACTATCATGTCGAGCTTGGCACAGGAAGAAAGCCGCTCCATATCCGAGAATGTTACCTGGGGACAGAGAAAACGGTTTGCCGATGGAAAGGTCAATCTCCCATACAAGCAGTTCCTCGGCTATCGCAAAGGAGCGGACGGTTTTCCAGAAGTCGTTCCGGATGAGGCAATCGTTGTCCGCCGGATTTATACTCGATTCATGGAGGGGTTGACGCCGGGGGCCATTGCAAAGGAACTGACAGCAGATGGAATTCCGACTCCATCGAGAAAACAACGCTGGCAGACCAGTACAGTGGAAAGCATCCTTCAAAACGAGAAATACAAGGGCGCTGCACTCCTTCAGAAATGCTTCACGGTCGATTTCCTCACAAAAAAGAGGAAGGTCAATGAGGGCGAGGTGCCGCAGTATTATGTGGAACACAGCCATGAGCCGATAATTACGCCGGAAGAGTTCGACAAAGTTCAGACGGAGCTTGCGCGGCGCAAGCAGATCAGCCGCCAGTACAGCGGAAAGAGCATTTTTTCTTCCCGCATCGTCTGCGGGGACTGCGGCTCCTACTTTGGCTCGAAAGTCTGGAACTCGACCTCAAAATACCGCAGGGTCATCTGGCAATGCAACGGCAAATTCAAGGGTGAGCACAAATGCGAAACGCCGCATCTGGACGAGGAAACCATTAAAGCGCGGTTCGTGACCGCCCTTAACGCTATCATCGAAAGCAAAGACAACATCCTTGAGGATTGCCGATTGATGCAAGCCACCCTGACAGACTGTACAGGCATTGATACAGAAATCGAGAGTCTGCTTGAGGAGATCGATGTGGTGACCGAACTGACAAAGCGTTGCATTGCGGAGAATTCGCAAACGGCGCAGAATCAGGAAGAGTACGCCGCACGGTACAATGGGTTTGTGGAGCGGTACGAAAAAGCCAAGGCACAGCTTGAGCAGCTCCGCGCCACAAAGGCGGCACGGGAAGCCCAGGCAGAAGCCATCGGAGCATTTATGTTCGAGGTGCAGGAATTGGATGCCCTCACCGAGTTTGACGAAAAGCTCTGGTTGACAGTCATTGACACAGTGACCGTTCACGCCGACGGACGAATGACCTTCAAATTCCAGGGTGGTAAAACGCTCACTTCTTATTGACAATTCTCTAAATATGCTGTATAATCGGTATATACCGTAAACAAAGGGGACATATCTATGCCAAGACCGCCACGGTGCCGTCGGATTTGTGGCGCACCACAAGTTGAGACATTCTGCCCCGACGGATGTGGGGATAGTGAGCCGATCCTGCTGACGCTGGACGAGTACGAGGTCATTCGGCTGGTTGACTTAGAGCAGCAAACCCACGAGCAGTGTGCCGCGCAGATGGATATTTCCCGCTCTACCGTGCAGGAGATTTACGAAAGCGCACGGCGCAAGATCGCAGCGTGTCTTGTCCACGGGAAACCGCTGCACATCACCGGGGGAAACTACCGCATCTGCGGAGGACAGGAGGCAGCCCACTGCGGCCGCTGCTGCCGGATGCAGAGAGCCAACACAGAAAAATCCAACAAAAATTGCAAAGGAGATTCCATTATGAAAATTGCAGTTACCTATGAAAACGGTCAAATTTTTCAGCATTTCGGCCACACTGAACAGTTCAAGCTTTATGAAGCTGCAGACGGCAAAGTTATCCATGCGGAAGTCGTTGATACCAATGGCAGCGGTCACGGCGCACTGGCAGGCTTTCTGATGCAGAACGGCGTGGACACTTTGATTTGCGGAGGCATCGGCGGCGGTGCGC